>JAEZJL010000331.1 GCA_023415815.1 Bacillota bacterium
GCATGAACGCATGATTACGGAGTTCTTTACCAGCTTCATTCCCAACTATGCCTATATCTGCTTTGCCGAAAGCTGGGCCAGGTACTTCGGGATTGACCGCAAAAGCTTTGACGGTATTTACATGAAAGCCTATATGGAGACACACGGAGCCTATCACAAGCGGCAGGAGTAATTTTTTTCACACACATTAATACTGAAAATTCAGTACATAAAGGGAGATGCTTACGATGGATGATCTTAAACCCGCCAGATATGACGCAAAGGAGTTTGAAATCCTCAAATCGCCTTTCAGCGACTGGGAGGAGGCGCTTAAAAATCCCGGAAATATAAGGCTTGAGATATTGCATGCGGGAGATGTATCGGGGACCGTACATCAAATGATAAATCTGGACGATGCCCAAAAGGCGGAAATAGCGGATGCAAAGCTGAAAGCTCCGCTTTTTGCACATCTGATCCGGCATGAAAGGTACGGCGACTTTTTAGTTGACGCCGGCTTCGACAGCGAGTATTCAAAAAACAGCTGGGGACATTTCGAGGGCTCACAGGTTAAGACCCTGGATTTTGGGGCTGAGGCCGGACACGGAATAGACGAGGTGCTCGGGGCAAGGGATATCAGGCTGAAAGGAGTCTTTTGCACCCATTTCCACGAGCATCAGGGCGGAGCGCCCTCCCTGCCTCATGATATACCGTTTGTCTATGGTAAGGGAGAAGAGGAACTGAATGCGGTTCCTTATGTATACGCACGGTTTTTAAAGGATAAAACCGACATCAGGGAGATAGATTTCGAAAAAGCGGAGGATATGCCACTCGTAGGTAAATCGGTTGACATTTTCGGTGACGGCTCCTTCTGGGCCATTTCAACCCCCGGCCACACCGAAGGTCACACATCCTACCTTGTCAACGGCAGCGAGGGACAGTATATGATCACAGGAGATATATGCATGTGCATCAAAGGCTTTGAAATGGGGATAGAAAGCGGATATACCTATGCAAAGCACCCTGAAATGAACAAGGAAAGCTTTTTCAGGATCAAGAAGCTTCTGGAGAGATATCCGCAGATAAAGGCGGTTTTCGGACATGAGTCGGAGGAATTCAGGATGAAGTACCTTCCGTAATTTAATAAATATATTTGCGCGTCGGTCCGCGCAAAATTTTCGCCGATCTTCATAATATCTACACATTTTATAGCTATATTTAATTTTAAAAAGGAAAGCTATAAAAGGAAGGTATGCGGATGAAGAATAAAATGAACCTATTTATAGGTATAGGCGTGGTTGCGGCACTTCTGGTGATCTTTCTCATCCTAAGGGGCGGCGCTCAAAGCGACACCGGCGGAATCACCATACCGAAGGCCGGGATTACGCAGACTGCGAGCTTTTACAAGTACAAGACCGGCGGTGTAAACATGGAGGTGCTGGCGCTGAAGGCTTCGGACGGAAGCATCAGGACCGCGTTCAACACCTGCCAGGTCTGTTACAGCTCGGGAAAGGGCTATTATGAGCTGGACGGCAATACCCTGGTCTGCCAGAACTGCGGCAACAGGTTCGAGCCCGACCGCGTAGGCGTTGAAGCGGGAGGCTGCAATCCAGTCCCCATAACCGACGACGTCAGGACCGACGACGGGGGTAATATATTGATTTCCGACGATTATCTCCAGCAGGCAAGGGTGATCTTCAATAACTGGAAACGATGAGGAGTATGTCCCTGCGGGACGTGATAGCCTATGAAATACAGCCTGAGGACAAAGCTGACGCTTTCATATTTGGCCGTTATCTTTCTGCTTGTAGCCTCTATAAGCTTTTTTTCCAATGTCCTTCTTGAGCGGCAGTTCAAAAGCTATGTGATAAGGGAGCAGGAGCAAAGGAACAGCGAGGTGGTGAGCCTCGTTACGAAGCAGTATGAGGCCGACGGCAAATGGAACGGCGGCGTGATAGAGAATATCGGCGTAAACGCCCTTGAGCAGGGCATGATCATCAAGGTAAAGGACTCGTCCGGAAAAACGGTCTGGGACGCGACCGTCCACAATAACGGCTTCTGCATGCAGATGCTGGCTCATATGTCCGAGAACATGAACAGCCTCTATGGTAATTTCAACGGGGGATATGTCGAGAACAAATTCCCCGTCAGAAGCGGCTTTGAAGAGGTGGGGAGCGTTGAGATCGGATATTACGGGCCATACTATTTCACGGATAACGACCTGATCTTCATAAATACGCTGAACAGGATATTTGTCGTAGTTGGCATCATAGCGCTGATTGTGGCTCTCACCATCGGGACCTTTATGGCCAAGCGGCTGAGCACTCCCATTTCCGACACCGTCAGGACCGCGCAGCAGATTGCGAGGGGCTATTTCGGAGACAGGATCTCCGGAAAATCCAGTACGAAGGAAATAGTACAGCTTACCGGTGCAATCAACAATCTCGCCGAAACACTTGAAAAGCAGGAGTCACTCAGAAAGCGGATGGCCGCGGATGTGGCGCATGAGCTCCGCACGCCGCTGGCAACGCTTCAGAGCCATCTGGAGGCGATGATCGACGGGATATGGAAGCCGGATACCGAAAGGCTCGTGAGCTGCCAGGAGGAGATCGTGCGCATCAATAAAATGGTGGGAGATATGGAAAAGCTCGCAAGGCTCGAGGGCGAATCGGTTGTACTGGACAGGAGCCTGTTTGACGTATCTGAGGCCGTCGCTCACATCATGCGCAATTTTGAGACCGAATTTGCCGCCAAGGAGATCCGCACAAGCTTTTCGGGACAGCGGGAAATGCTGTTCGCAGACAGGGACAAAATCAGCCAGGTCATAGTGAATCTTCTCTCAAATGCCCTGAAATACACTCAAAAGGGCGGAAGCGTGGAGGTCGGGGTAAAAGGCTATGACGACAGGACTGAGATAATCGTGAAGGATGACGGCGAGGGCATATCGGAGGAGGACCTTCCCTTTATATTCGAAAGGTTTTACAGGGCCGACAAATCAAGAAACAGGCTCACCGGCGGCTCGGGTATAGGACTGACCATTACCAGGACCATCGTGGAGGCCCATAAGGGTGAAATAAGCGTATCCAGCGAGCCGGGCCGGGGCTCGGAATTCGTCGTAAGCATACCGAAGCAGCCGCAATAAAAGCGCAATAAGATGCCTGAATTTTATAAATCTTCATAATATCTACACAAAAATATAGTATTATTTTGCCTGCTTGATAAAATTTTTTATGAAGGAGGCTTTGAACAAATGGATGCTATGACCCACTATATGGGGCTGCTTCAGGCGAACCAGCCATGGAATCTTCTGATATTTATGGCGGTCCCGGTTATCTGTGCCGAAACCCTCGCCATCACGGAGCTTGTGATCCTGTTCTCAAGGAATCTCACGGGTACCGCCAGAAAGATCAACAAATTCACCGGCATTTTTGCGGGATTGTACTTTCTGGGCATTTTCATTTATCTGTTTGCGACCGCAGTCGTGCCGCTTACCGCGGGAGGCGGCTGGAGAGGCGCTGCAGATGTGATCGCCGTCGGCTTTTATCTTTCCGGAGTCGTTCCGTTCCTCGGCATGTTCCTGCTGGAAACGGGATTGATAGGAAGAAAGAGGGACGACACCGGCAAATTGAAGCTGCATGCGATTTTTGTAGGCATTTTCCTGGTGGTGGCCCATATAGCCATGATCTTCGGCATGCTCGACCCCTCGCTGATGCAGATGGCTCCGATGTAAGTCGTCTTTTTGCGGAAAATATCTTTAATCTCAATGTGGATTTTTAAATAAAAGCATCCTGCTTGATATACAGAGGCAGGATGTTTTTATTCGGGCATTTGACGGGACGCCGGATGTGCAAAAAGCAAGGGGATTTGACGCTCCTGAATTTTTACTGTTTATCATCGGTAGCCGCCTGTATTTTGCGGGATTTGAAGGGAAATGGATATGGGCTTATACGCTATACCCCATTGTCGTCCGATATATAAAAATGCAGGAAGAATATGCGCCGGGTTTTAAGACATTTTACCTCTCCGGACGTAATATATTATTGAATTGGAGGTAAGCTAAGATGAAAACGAAAATGAGAGTGAAAATATGCGTCCCGGTTGCGGCTGCGATGCTTACGGCGTTGCTGGGAGCCTGTACCGTCAACGTAAACGGCGATAAGATCAATCTGGACGGAAATATATCCTACACCGAGGGGACAAACCTGACGGAAGAGGAGAACCTGGCGCAGGACGCGGGGGATGTCACGGCTCTGGAAATAGTCAACAGCGCGGGCAATATCAATATCACTCGCTCCGACTCAAACAACGTGTCCGTTAAAATCACCAAGAAGGTGAAGGGCACCGATGAAAACGAAAAAAAGGAAATCATGGAAAACATAAAAATAGAGATGAAGAAGGATGGCGATAAACTGACTCTTTCCGCCAGGTCCAAGGACGAAAGCGGCTCATACATATGGGACTGGGTGAGCAGGGTGTACAAGTCGGTGACAGTAACGACGGACTACGACATAAAGGTGCCCGAAGGCGTGAGGATCTATAAGATCGACAATACTGCCGGAAATACGAGTCTTGACGCTGTCAGCGGCGAAATCGGCATAAAGCAGAATGCCGGAGATATCAGGCTTACCGGAGTGAGCCTCGAGGGAAACAGCAGCTTCACCATGAACGCGGGCAATATAGAACTGGACGCCGCCGTTAATAGGGCCGAAGAGGTCAAAGTAGCCGGCACTGCGGGTAATATCAATATCAAAATCCCCGAGGGCTCCGGAGTCGATCTCGATACGAATCTTTTGGCGGGAAACCTGTCGGGCAGCTTCCTTTCCGGTCTGAGCATAAAAAGCGGGAGCTACAAGCAGGAGATCAACGGGGGCGGCACAAGACTTCTGGTGACTTTGACGGCGGGAAATGTTATAATAGACGGCAGATAAACGATGCACGAGGTTCACCGATGCAGGCCCGAGAATTGATTGAAGTGGCGCTGAAGGCGGGGGAGATACTCCTGACCAGCGGCGCCGAGATATACAGGGTGGAGGATACCGTCAAGAGAATATGCCGCAGCTACGGCACGGAGTGTGAAAGCTTCGCGCTCCCCACAGGCATATTCATCACGGTATGGGATGAAGCCGGAAGCGTTTCCCAGACCACCTTCAAGCGGATAAGTCAGCGTTCGGTCGACCTTCACAGGGTCGACAGCGTAAATTCGTTTTCCAGAAGCCTGGAGAAGGCTTTGCCGGAATACCGCGAAGCAATGGAACTATTGAACGGGATAGAAAAACGCAGGAGCTACGGCTTTCCCATAAGACTTGCGACTGCGGGCGCCGCTTCCTTTGTTTTTACTCTGCTTTTCAGGGGCACCGCAGGAGAAGGCGCGGCTGCCATCATCATAGGAATGCTTATCTTCACAATAAAAGAGCGATTGTCAAAGACCGGCGTCTTCCAGTTCTTTGAATTTTTTACCGCCGGGGCCGCCGCCGGGGCCGCCAGCCTTCTGGCAGTGAGGCTGTTCCCGGAATTCAATGTATATAAGATAATCATAGGCGCTATAATGCTTTTCCTGCCGGGCGTTGCGATAACAAACGGCATTAAGGACGCTTTGTTCGGCGACCTTGTCGGGAGCCTCGCCAGGATGGGCGAAGCCGCCTTTGTAGCCGTTGCCGTAGGCGCCGGGGTCGGTATATCTCTTGCGATAGGGCTGAACTGGGGGTGAGGATGTGCGGGAATTTTTACTGGCTTTTGCAGGCAGCATCTGCGCCGGAATCCTTTTCAACGTAAGGGGGCGCAAGCTGCTTTTGACCGGCTTTTCGGGCGTGGTTGGCTGGATGGTGTACATATGGATTTCAGGAATGACCGGAAGCTCCATGGTTTCGATATTCGCAGGAGCCGTGGCTGTGGGCGTATTCAGCGAGACCGCCGCCAGGCTCTTCAAATCGCCGGCCGCCGTGTTTTCAATACCAGGGATATTTCCGATAGTACCCGGGATTGCCGCTTACGAGACGATTCAGTTTCTTTTTTCGAACAATCTGCAGGAAGCGGGGCTGAAAATAGTAGAAACGCTTTCAGGCGCAGGGGCGATAGCATTTGGCATACTGCTCGTCACCGCCGCCTTCCGCTTCTTTACACAGAAGAGATACGCCGACAAGCCGCTGTAGCGCCAGCCGGGAGAAGCTTTTATACCGGCGCTGCCTTTTAAACGCAAGACAGCCCAACCTTAAGCTGGGCTGCGTCCTGCCGTTATTCGAGCTTTTAAACTCATGCTTTACCGCTTACCGTTCTGATAACCGTAAGCCGTATTAATAAGACTTCATGAACTGCTGTGTCCAATAGCACACGCCTTTATTGTTTTTAGCCAGGCCTACGCCGATTTCATTATAGCTGGGATTCATGATATTGCTCCTGTGACCCGGCGATCCCATCCAGTCTCCCATGACCTCCGCAGGAGTGCGCTGGCCGTACGCGATGTTTTCGCCTGCCGCGGAAAATCTCAGACCAAAGCTTTCCATCATCTGGAAAGGCGAGCCGTATGTGGGCGATCTATGGTCAAAATAGCCCTTGGGAGGCGGCTGAGCCATGTCGGCGGATTTGTATCTGGCGCACCTGGAAAGCTCCCAGTTCAGCTTCAGCGTGCCCAGACCGGCTTTTGACCTCTCCACGTTGACCAGCCGGGCCACCTCGTTTTCCTGTGCGGTAGTGGTAACCGTAGGTATTGTGATCTTCTGCCCCGGATAAATGAGCGCCGGGTTTTTTATCTGCGGGTTTGCCGCGATTATTTCGCTGATGCCCACCTGATTCCTTGATGCTATCTTCCACATGGTATCGCCGGACTTGACGGTATATGTCGACTGTGCGAATACCTGTGCCGTGAAGAGCATCAGGAAGGCAAATATCAGGATTGATCTTTTTTTCATATCATCACCTCGGGTCTATTTTTTGATGAATCGTATAAAATAATGCTGTCAATTATGTTCACTACTGTAAATTCGTTCTTGACATGAACATGTGTTTGCGGAATAATAAAGCTGAGAATATTTCGGAGGAAGCACACCAATGATAAAAAGCAAAAAGCCCGAAGTCTACGGCAACGAAAGCATTTCATCACTCAAGGGGGCGGACAGGGTAAGGCTGCGTCCCGGCGTCATATTCGGCTCCGACGGCATAGAGGGCTGCCAGCACTCCTTTTTTGAAATCCTCTCGAATTCCATCGACGAGGCGCGCGAAGGCTACGGCAGCACGATCGCCGTCACCCGCTGCGGCGACCGTTCAATCGTCGTAAGCGATCAGGGAAGGGGCATACCCCTCGACTACAACCCCAAGGAGGAGAAATACAACTGGGAGCTGGTCTTCTGCGAGCTCTATGCGGGAGGCAAATACAAGAACAATTCGGGCGAGAGCTATGAATTCAGCCTCGGTCTGAACGGCCTAGGCTCCTGCGCCACCCAGTACAGCTCGGAGTATATGGACGTCACGGTTTTCCGGGACGGCTTCAGGTACGACCTGCATTTTGAAAAAGGCCAGAACATCGGCGGCCTGATGAAGGAGAAATGCAAATACCCCCATACGGGCACCATACAAAAATGGAAGCCCGACCTTGAGGTATTTACCGATATAGACATACCGCTCGAATATTTCCAGACCGTCCTGAAAAAGCAGGCCGTCGTCAACGCCGGGCTGAGATTCGAGCTTTACGACGAAGCCTCCGGGCAGAAATTCGAATACTGCTATGAAAACGGAATCGTCGGTTATATAAGCGAGATAAGCGCAGACAAAGGCTTCACGGGCGTGCAGTTCTACGAGAGCTCCGCAAAGGGCAGGGACAGGGAGGACAAGCCCGAATACCGGGTCAGGATACAGACCGCCTTCTGCTTCAACAACGAGATCAACCTCCTGGAATACTATCACAATTCCAGCTTCTTAGAGCACGGAGGCTCCCCGGACAAGGCCGTCAAGGCCGCCTTCGTATACGAGCTTGACAAATGCCTGAAGGCCAGGGGCAAATATAACAAGGACGAGTCGAAAATCACCTTTGCGGACATACAGGACAGCCTTATTCTGGTTACAAACTCATTTTCCACGATAACCAGCTATGAGAACCAGACCAAGAAGTCCATCACCAACAAGTTTATACAGGAAGCGATGACGGAGTTCATAAAGCAGCAGCTCGAGGTGTACCTGATTGAGAACAAGGCTGAAAGCGACAAAATCATCGAGCAGGTCCTGGTGAACAAAAGAAGCAGGGAGACAGCCGAAAAGACCCGCATAAACATAAAGAAGAAGCTCAGCGGCACCGTCGACATGGCAAACCGGGTAAAGAAGTTCGTGGACTGCAGGACGAAGGACACCGACCGGCGGGAGCTTTATATCGTGGAGGGCGACTCGGCACTCGGCTCCTGCAAGATGGGAAGGGACGCGGAATTCCAGGCCATCATGCCGGTCAGGGGTAAAATTCTCAACTGCCTGAAGGCGGAATACGACAGCATATTCAAGAACGAGATCATCGTGGACCTGCTCAAGGTGCTGGGCTGCGGTGTCGAGATAAAATCCAGGCACAATAGGGACCTCCACACCTTCGAGCTGGAAAACCTGCGGTGGAGCAAGATCATCATATGCACCGACGCCGACGTGGACGGCTTCCAGATCAGGACGCTGATCCTTGCGATGCTCTACAGGCTTGTGCCCACGCTCATCCAGGAGCGCAAGGTCTTTATTGCGGAATCTCCCCTGTTTGAAATTACAACGAGGAGCAAAACACACTTTGCTTACAGCGAAAAGGAGAAGAACGCTATCATCTCCAGGCTTGAAGGCAAATATACCATACAGCGCTCAAAGGGGCTGGGTGAAAACGAGCCGGAAATGATGTGGGAAACCACCATGAATCCCGAGACCAGGAAGCTTATACAGGTCGTTCCCGATGATACGGGCGGCCGGACCGAGCTCATGTTTGACCTGCTGCTGGGCGAGAACCTCCAGGGCAGGAAGGGCTTTATAGAGGAGAACGGATACAGGTACATGGACATGATCGATGTGAGCTGAAAAGCGTGAGAAGCATCGGAATGTACCTTAAAAATAATACCTTAAGGTTGAGGTGGATATGCTGAACAAAAACTCCATGCAGCAGAAAATAGCGGACACGCTCGAGCAGAATTACATGCCCTATGCCATGAGCGTCATCGTATCGAGGGCGATACCCGAGATAGACGGCTTTAAGCCTTCGCACAGAAAGCTCCTGTACACCATGTACAAAATGGGCCTCCTGGGCGGGGCCAGGACCAAGTCGGCCAATGTCGTCGGGCAGACCATGAAGCTGAACCCTCACGGCGACGCGGCGATATATGAGACGATGGTGAGGCTGACCCGCGGCAATGCCGCCCTGCTCCACGCGTTCATAGACTCAAAGGGCAACATGGGCAAGCAGTACTCCAGGGATATGCGCTACGCAGCGCCCCGTTATACGGAGGTAAAGCTGGAAAAGCTCTGCGAAGAGATATTCAGGGACATAGACAAGAATACCGTGGACTTCTCGGACAACTACGACGGCAGCATGAAGGAACCAAACCTGCTGCCGGCGGCTTTTCCGAGCATCCTCGTAAATGCCAACCAGGGCATAGCGGTCGGTATGGCAAGCAATCTGTGCAGCTTCAATCTGCAGGAGATCTGCGAGGCCGCCGTCCAGTATATAAACGACCCGGCCGTCGACCTGGTGAAATACGTCAAGGCGCCCGACTTTTCGACGGGAGGGCGGCTTATCTACAACGAAAGGGATATCCGGGAGATCTACGAGACCGGCAGGGGCAGCTTCAAGCTCCGCGCCAGGTACGGCTACGACAAGAAAAACAGCTGCATCGAAATATCGGAGATTCCGTATACAACCACGGTCGAGGCCATCATAGATTCCATCATCGAGCTGGTGAAGAGCGGCAAGGTCAAGGACATAAACGACGTCAGGGACGAAACGGACCTGGACGGCCTGAAAATAACCCTGGACATCAGGAAAAGCGCCGACCCGGACGCGATCATGAACAGGCTTTTCAAGCTCACCACGCTGCAGGATGTTTTCAGCTGCAATTTCAACATATTGATCAATGGAATTCCGAGAGTGATGGGAGTCCGTACCGTGTTGGGCGAGTGGCTGAGCTTCAGGACAGTCTGCATAAAGCGCCAGACGCAGTTCGACATCGACAGGAAGCAGGAAAAGCTCCACCTCCTGCTTGGCTTGCGGAAGATACTTCTGGACATCGACAAGGCCATAAAAATCATCCGCGATACCGAGAACGACGCGCTTGTAGTGCCGAACCTCATGGACGGCTTTGACATAGACAAAATACAGGCGGAATTCATTGCCGAAATCAAGCTCAGGAACCTGAACAAGGAGTATATCCTGAACAGGGTCGGCGAGGTCGACAGCCTGACAAGAGAGATACAGGAACTGAAGGATATTTACGGCGACGAGAAAAAAATCAGAAAGATCATAGCAAAGCAGCTGAACGACATAGCAAAGAAGCACGGCCAGCCGAGAAGGACGGAGATAATACAGGACGAGCTGGTGGAGGAGATAACCGACGAACACATGATCGAGGATTACAACCTCAGGCTTTTCCTGACCGGCCAGGGCTACCTGAAGAAGATACCGCTCGTCTCACTGAGGGCGAACCCCGAGCACAAGCTGAAGGAGGACGACGGCTTCATGCAGGAGCTTGAAACCCACAATAAGGCGGAGCTTCTGCTGTTCTCCAGCAAATATACGGTGTACAAGCTCAGGATATATGAGATAAACGACTGCAAGGCCAGCTCGCTGGGCGAATACCTGACGAACCTGCTGCAGCTGGAGCCGGATGAAAAAATTATCCATATGGCAGCCACCGACAATTACAGCGGTTACATGCTCTTCTCCTTCGAAAACGGCAAGTCGGCCAAAATCGAGCTAGAGAGCTATGCGACCAAGACAAACCGGAAGAAGCTTGCAAACGCCTATTCCGACCTTTCTCCGCTGACGGACATAAGGTATCTGGACAGGGATGTGGAGCTTGCGGCTTACAGCAGCATAAACAAGGTGCTCATATTCGACACCTCCGGCATATCCCCCAAATCCACAAGGGATTCACAGGGCGTACAGGTTCTGAAGGCCAAGAAGGGCAGCATCATGTGCGCGGTGAAGCCGGTCGGCGAAACCGGCATCAGGGACGTCGAATATTACAGGACAAAGTCGATCCCGGCCGTCGGTTGCTACCTCAGGGACGAGGACCTGGAGGACCGCCAGGTTGCGATGAAGCTGGAGGACCGATAGAATACGGAAAGACATTTGAGGGAATCTTACGTATTCTATATAGGCTGCGGAAATTGTCCGATGTACGGAAAATTTGATTTCTGCAATGGGTCCTCAAGGTAAAACACAAGTGCGGAATATGGAGGCTGGTTTGAAAAATATTGTCCCGGCAAGCGAAAAAAGGAAGCTGGTTCTGAATATAACGCTTATTGCGTTATTTTTGGCTGTGCTGGCATATCTGGCGGTCAGGTTCGGGCCGGAAATAACAAGGCTGGCCAGAAAGCCGGAGCACTTACGGGATGTATTAAATTCATACGGCTGGAAGGGCGTTCTGGTATTCATAGCGATACAGCTGCTTCAGGTGGTAGTCGTAGCCATCCCGGGCGAGATCGTACAGTTTGCCGGCGGGTATGTCTATGGCACCTGGCTTGGCACGCTCTATTCCCTTGCCGGCATAGCCGCAGGCTCTGTAATCGTTTTTTTCATCGCCAGGCTTCTGGGCTATCCCATTGTCAAGATATTCATTTCGCCCAAAAAACTGGAGCAATTCGATTTCATGCTGAACAGCGGCAAATCCGAGATAGCCATGTTCATCCTGTTTCTTATTCCCGGCATACCGAAGGATATACTTACTTATGTAGCCGGCCTCACGCCGGTGAAGCCTCTCAGGTTTCTGATCATAATTACCGTCGGAAGGCTGCCTGCGCTTCTGGCCTCTTCTTATATAGGGTACCACACCTGGAAGGGCAATTATGCCATAGTCATCATATTGTCCATTGCGGCGCTGCTTCTTTTTGGTGCGGGAGTGCTGCTGAAGGACAGGATCATAGGCTGGTTCAAGAGCCCGGGACACGCGAAGAAGGATTGAAGTGCGCGTCGGTTCTGTGTATGGGTAACATCAGCTGCCTTGATGCTTAAGCTGTGATTTTAATATTATATGTATACTCTATTGCTTAAAATATGTTATAATAAATATACTTTATGTTAACTTATAAATATTTTCAGCGGCACCAATAATAAAAATCGGAGCGGATCCTCATGAAGGAACTACCGTTATATAAGCAAATCCAGCATCAACTCAAGGAACTGATATTATCCGGTAAATTGCGTCCCGGCGACCGCATTCCGTCAGAGAATGAATTGGCCGAATATTTCAACGTCAGCCAGATTACCTCCAAGCAGGCAATCATGGCGCTGGTCGATGAGAACATAATCATTCGTATTAAAGGTAAAGGATCGTTTGTTGCAGGCCGTAACGGAACCGATATCCTGCAATCGCTTAATTCCGGGTTCAAGGGAATTATCGGCCTGGTCTTCCCTTCAATATATATGACGGTTGAAAGTATGATGTTTTATCACCTCCAATCCATGTTACATGAAAAAGGCTACCAGACCTTGATTCGCGTTACGGACGACAATATAAACAAAGAAATGGAAGCTATCCGCATGTTCCAGCTCTTTGGAGTGCGCGGATTTATAATTTTTCCGGTAATCAACGAGAACTATAACGACGAAATTCTACGGCTCAGCCTGAACCGTTTTCCCCATGTCCTGATCGATCGCTACCTGCCGAATATAACCAATAGCAGCATAACCTCCGACAATGTTATGGGGGCCCGCGATGTTGTCCGCTATCTGCTTGATTCCGGGCATAAGTGTATTTCCTTTATATCTCAGTCAGATACCAATTCGGTAACTCATGACAGAATTATCGGCTTTGAAAAGGCATTCACGGAAAAAGATTTACCTATCGACAAAAGATACTGGTTGTTTGTTAAAAGAGACAATCGCAGTAATAAGGAACAGGATCTGGCGGTCAAAACAAAGCTTCACGAATATTTCGAGCGTCACCCGGGCGTTACGGCTATTCTCGCTGTTGATACTATTATAGCGAGGCTGGCATATGCCGTATTGAGCGAAATGGGAAAAGCGATTCCTAAGGATATTGTTCTGGTTTCTTTTGACGACCCTAAGCTGCCTTTCGTACCCTTTGTCCAGCAGGATATGATCGAAATCGCTAAAAGGTCGGTAGGTTTGTTGATCAGCCAGATGGAAGATGAATACAAATTTCGCCGTGAACTGGTGCCGATGCAGTTTGTATCCGATGTTCAATATCCGCTTTCGAGCAGCATATAACTTATACTTATATAAATTATACTAACCTTAGTATATAATATCCCCTCATAAAAACATTATATTATTATTAAGGCGCCTTAATGCAATACACTATATCAAGTTTCACAAATTGCAGTTTACAGAACCAATTCAATTTAATATTAGGAGGTCAGAAATATGTTAACCAGAGGTTACAGATATGCTTCTTTATTAATGGTTTGTATTCTTGTTCTGCTGCTTATTGCAGGGTGTGGCAATAATAATGTTACGTCAAATAATTCAACCGAATCAATTAAGACGGATGCAACGGCTGTTGAAAAATCAGCAGAACCGGTCCGGCAAGAAAAGGTGGTTGTTAATTATTGGAATGGTTTTGGCGGATCGGACAGACCCGTTCTCGAAAGCATTGTAAAAAAGTTTAATCAATCTCAAAATGAAGCTGAAGTGAAAATGGAAATCATGGCGTGGGATGTATTGTATCAGAAGCTTACCGCATCTGCCGCTTCCGGGCAAGGGCCGGATATGATAGCCTTTGGGCCGGAGAATGTCGCTACCTATGTCGATCTGGGAGTAGTAGCTCCCATAAATGACTTCTATGAAAACAAAATGATAGATATAAGCTTGTTACCAAGGGGATACGACCAGCTGCTTCAATATAAAGGCAACTATGTCGGAGTACCGATGAATTTTTATAATTTAGCGTTCTTCTACAACAAGGATTTAGCTAAAAAAGTTGGTTTGGACCCGGAGGCTCCGCCGAAGAACTGGGATGAAATTGCGGACTGGGCTGTCAAAATCACGGATGTGAAGAAGGGCGTTTGCGGTCTGTCCCTTCCTACGGCTGGAGATATTTTTCCAATGCTTATGTGGCAGAATGGCGGAGATATCATAAATTATACCGATAAAACGTCAACAATAAATCAGCCGAAAGCTGTCGGGGCGGTAAAATTCTGGACGGATCTCATGATTAAAAACAGTATTGCCGCACCTCAGGATCAGGATTTTGTCCAGCTGTTTGCTTCCCAGAAATTAGGCATGATGTTTAGCGGTCCCTGGGCGATTGCTACCTTGAAGGCGGCAAAAGTCAACTATGGATTGACAATGATGCCTCCGGGCCCTGAAAAACAAGTGACCATGGGTACGGGACTGCTAATGCTGATGACAAAGCAGGGTACTGCTAAAAAGGACGCCGTTTATAAATATTTGCAATACTGGTTCAGCCAGGATTCGCAGAAGGAATGGGCGGCCGGCGTGGGATTCCCCCCTGTCCGTACCGATTTGTCGTCCGACCCGGGGCTTATTTCCGCAAACCCCGATATGAAGGTGTTTATGGATTCTGCCTCCATTGCTCAGCCGTGGTTGGTCGGTATCGTCAATTCCAATAAAATTATTAATGATGTAAATAAGAAAGCTTTTGATGAAATTATCCTGAATAAGGCCGATGTCCAGAAAACGCTGGACAAGGCGGCTGCCGAGATGGATAAAATACTGGCTACGGAGCGGTGAGGAGCATTATTCAGGCCGGATAGCTTTGAAGGAGGAGAAATCCACGGTATACCTTCGGATTTCTCTCCCTTATTTTAATTGGGGAGGTCTCGGATCTATGCACATAAAATCATTAATCCGGAAGCAGTCAACGGCAGCTTACATTTTTTTATTACCAAGCATGATAGTTTTATTGCTTTTTGTCCTGGGACCGCTGTCCTTCTCGTTTTTCTCCAGTTTTTTTGATTTCAATATAATGATGACAAAATTCAAATTCATCGGATTTCTTAATTATGCCAATGTGCTGCACGATGAACGGTTCTGGAACAGCTTGTTAAACGTAACGTATTTCACTTTGGCAATCGTCCCGGCACAGACGGTGATCAGCCTGCTTTTGGCTATGGCTGTCAATAAGCAATCCAGATTGAATGTATTATACCGGACGATATATTATCTCCCTGTCGTTTGCTCGATGACAATAGTAGGGCTGGCCTTCAACATGATCTTAAATTACAATATCGGCATTGTCCCTGAATTTATCAGATCACTGGGATTTACGCCGATTGATGTTTTTCACGATCCGGTCTGGGCCATGCCTGCCATCATATTAATCAGCATCTACAAGGGCTTCGGCTTTACGATGGTAATTCTTCTGGCTGCATTGCAGGGGGTGCCGGATTCCTATTATGAAGCAGCGCAGATGGATGGCGCAAATAAGGTTGATATGTTCTTCCGGATCACGCTTCCGTCAATAGCGCCATCCCTTACATTTGTCGTTATTACTACTGTAATCGGTTCCTTTCAGGTATTTGACCAGGTTTATGTAATAACGAAAGGCGGCCCTCTTTATAAGACGGAAACAGCTGTCCAGTATATTTACGAGCGCGCTTTCGTAACGAATGAGATGGGATTTGCCATTGCAAATGCGGTCCTGCTGTTTGCAGTCATTTTACTTTTCACATTGGTAAATTATCAAATCAGTCGCCGGTCGGAGGAAAATTTTTAAGCCGAAACACTATGCTTAAATTCAAGGGGGGAACAAACTTGCGCTTTAGAATCTATCATGCGACTAATATATTCAAGTATTTACTGATGACTGCAATAGCGATAGCCACCTTATTTCCGTTTTTATGGATGTTTTTAACTTCCTTGAAGCAGAATGAAGAAGTAATGGCCCATCCTACCCAGCTGTTTTCATCAAACCCTACCTTTACTTCATATATCAATATCTGGTCGGAGGTTCCGTTTGCCAGGTTCTTTCTCAATTCGGTAATCTTTGCGAGCAGCGTCGTCATCATTGCGCTCATGTTCAATTCGATGGCCGGCTATGCGTTCGCCAGGCTCCGGTTTAGAGGAAGACATGCGTTGTTCATTATAACGCTCTGCACAATGATGATTCCGTTTCAGGTGATTATGGTTCCTTTATTTCTTCTGGTATCCAAAATGGGTATCATGGGTACTTACGCAGGCCTGATCCTGCCGCGCGCGGCGGATGCGTTCGGGATATTCATGATGAGGCAGTTCTTTCTGACCTTGCCCAGGGATCTGGAGGAAGCCGGGAGAATAGACGGGCTTACCGAATTCGGAATTTTTTATCGCATCATGCTGCCTTTGTGCAAGGCTCCGTTTTTTACGCTGGGTTTATTCATTTTTATGGGGAATTGGAACGACCTGCTTTATCCCATGCTGTTTACGAATTCCGAGGAAATGAGGCCTATTCAGGCGGCGATAGCCGTGTTTTCCGGCAAATATTCCACAGACTATAAGTTTATGATGACAGGGCTGTTTATTGCGTCCGTCCCGACCATACTTGCCTATTTATTTACCCAGAAATATTTTATCAGGAGTATTGCAATATCAGGCTTAAAAGCTTAATTTCACTATTAATTCCACAAACGAAGGAGTATGCCATAAATATGGGACATGTGCATATAAAAGATTATCCGAGGCCGCAGTTTATCCGCCAAGAGTGGATTAACCTTAACGGAAGATGGGAATTTGCCTTTGATGACCGGCATATAGGCGTTTCATCCAAATGGTTTGAGGACATGCCGGACACAATGCCGATTGAGGTTCCTTTCACCTATGAAACCAAGGACAGCGGGATCGGCGAGGAGCGGTTTCATTCCTGCGTGTGGTACCGGCGCAGCGTAACCATACCTCAGGGAGTTGAGAAAAAGAACACTATTCTTCATTTTCAAGGCGCCGATTATAAAACGCGGGTCTGGGTAAACGGACAATATATCGGACAGCATGAAGGAGGCTATGCGGCATTTTCTTTTGACATTACGGATTCGGTCTGCTTTAACGATGAAAATAAAATAACTGTTTGTATAGAGGACAGTAATAGCGGGCTGCAGCCAAGAGGCAAGCAAAGATGGGTTAAGGACAGTTTCGGCTGCTGGTATGTACAAACGACAGGAATATGGAAAACAGTGTGGCTGGAGTATGCTGACGAGATACATATCCGCTCGGTAAAAACGACTCCGGATATCGATACGGACACAATCCGTTTTGAATTTGATCTGTGCGGTATCAAAGAATTTGAAGGGCTTTCGATCGAAACGGATATCACTTTTGAGGATCAACCGATAAAAAAATGCGAAGTATCCGTCGGGCGCTCCGATTGTACGCTTGATATCTCTCTTAGAAACGATGCGGTGGATGAGTGGAAAATTAAATACTGGCGTCCCGACCAACCCAATATATACGACGTCAGATTCGTGCTGAAGAGGAATGAAAAGCCGCTGGACACGGTTTATTCATATTTTGGCATGAGAAAGGTATCCATTGAGAATGGTAAAGTGCTGCTGAATAATAAACCGATTTATCAGCGGCTTATACTGGATCAGGGGTATTGGAAGGATTCGCATATGACGCCCCGCTCGGAAGAAGCGTTGATCGAAGATATAGAGATGACGATCAAAATGGGGTTTAACGGCGTGCGGAAGCACCAGAAGACAGAGGATGCCCGCTTTTTATACTGGTGCGACAGGAAAGGACTGCTTGTCTGGCTGGAAATGGCGGCTTTTTATGAATTCCAGGATAGTGCGGTTTCACAATTTACCTGCGAATGGACGCAAATCGTGAAACAAAACTATAATCATCCATGTGTCGTGACCTGGGTACCCTTTAACGAGTCGTGGGGAATCCCGAATATTATGGTCAGCAGGAGACAACAGCAATTTACCGAGGCGATCTACCATTTGACAAAGTCGATTGACCCGATTCGCCCTGTCATCGTCAATGACGGCTGGGAGCATACGGTTTCGGACATCATTACGTTACACGACTATGAGGCGCAAGCCGACTTATTCCTGAAACGTTATTCGGATAAGGAAAAACTGATGGGCAATGAAATTGCGCATAACCAAAACCGGTATCCGTTTGCCAGGGGATATGGTTACAAGGGACAGCCGATCTTAATCAGCGAGTACGGGGGGATCGCTTTTGAATGTGAAGACGGATGGGGCTACGGATACCAGGTCAAGACAGAGGAGGAGTTTCTTCAACGCTATCGCAGTATCACATACGCGATTAAAAGTCTTGATTTTATTTGCGGATATTGCTATACGCAGCTAACGGACATACAGCAGGAGGTTAACGGCCTTTTAACGGCTGAGAGAAAACCGAAGGTTGATCCCGAAAGGATTAAACAAATTAATATGGCGTGAATGTCTTTAAATATACTGAGAGGATGGAAATGATAGCATGAAAGCATTGAAGCTCAATTGGGATTCACCGGTACTGATTCATAATATTCCCCCTATGGATTTTAAACTGCTCACGGATAATCGCGAGCCCGGATTGTTTGGCTCGGAATATCCCCGAATGACGGGACTTTCAGACGGGAGCCGGATAATCGTATATACCTTGTCGGATAATCCGGGCTATGGCACGGAGCCGTCCGGCGGGAAAAGACTGGAGTTTGCCCTGAGTGAGGACGGCGGCCGAAAATGGTCCGTTTTGTCAAGGCTGTCGGACGAAGGGCGCGATCTGGATAACGGGCAGATTATTGAGCTGTCGGATGGCACTTTACTGATGGCATGCAGGTCGGTTATCTGGCAGCAATCATACAGGCTTGACGTATATGAGAGCCGTGACAAAGGAAGGACGTGGGATTACCGGAGTACGGTTGACGAAAACCATGGCGCCCCGGGCGCTTTGGGACATCCGGATAAAGGCGTGTACGAACCGCATTTTTATTTTTTACCGGATGGCCGCCTTTCTGTCATGTATGCGAACGAAATCCATGTAACCGAAGACACACCCTACAGTCAGATTATTTCACAGAGAATCAGCACAGACGGAGGACTAAGCTGGGGCAAAGAGATCTGGGTTGCATGGGATCCGCACGACCCGGCTGCCCGTCCCGGTATGCCGGTATGGGATCGGATGCAGGACGGGCGATATATTGTGGTCTTTGAGGTGTGCGCGACACACGGCAGCAATGTATATTATAAGATTTCTGCCGACGGCTGCACCTGGGAGCCCGGAATAGGCAGAGCGATAGTCGGCCAATACGGGGGGCCTTATGTTGTGTCGTTATCCGATGGCGGACTGCTTGTCAGCTCAAATTCCGGCCATTTGTCATATAGCGATGATTCCGGCCAAAACTGGCTTTTGATGGAGAAAGCCGCTTTTCCGTATCATCTGTGGTCAAGCGTCTATCAGACAGGCGAGCGGGAGATAGCTGTTCTCAATTCAATGTGCCGCAGGGAGGGAGGTCATCATATACAGATCCGTTTCGCCGATATTGTTGAATAAATGCACTGCGAAGGATAGAAAAATATATTATGAAAGGACAGAGCCATGTCTGATAAACGTCAGGGACTTATCGGAATCCCTTTTACAAGAGTAAAAATATTTGACGGTTTCTGGTCTCCAAGGATTGATAATCATCAGGAATCAATCATTAAGGCTTGTCTTGACAAGTGCAGGGAGACAGGGAGAATATCAAATTTTGATAAAGCTGCAGGGTTAACGGACGGTGAATTTGAGGGCAACTACTTTAACGATTCGGATGTTTACAAGCTGGTGGAAGGTATTGCATACTCGCTGTTCCACAACCCTAATGACAGGCTGGAACAAGAAACGGACGGGATTATTGACAGGATAGCGGCGGCGCAGCAAGCGGACGGCTATCTGGATACTTATTTTATTCTGACTGCTCCGGATAAAAAGTGGACGGATATGGAAAAGCATGAGGATTACTGTGCAGGCCACCTGATTGAGGCGGCTGTGGAATATTATAAAGCGACGGGAAAAGGTAAGCTTCTCGAGGTCGCACGCAAGCTGGCGGACCACATCGATAATATTTTCGGCGAAGGAAAACGCCATTGGGTGACCGGACATCAGGAGCTGGAACTGGCGCTTGTAAAGCTGTACCATATAACAAATGAAACGTGCTATTTAAAGCTTGCAAACTGGTTTCTTGAAGAGAGAGGCCACGGGTATGGCAAGGGAGTAATATGGGGAAAAGAAGAATGGGGTACACGGTATTGTCAGGATGATAAACCGATTTACGAAATGTCGGATGTCAAAGGTCACGCCGTACGGGCTA
Source organism: Bacillota bacterium (assembly GCA_023415815.1). GTDB lineage: Bacteria > Bacillota > Clostridia > Acetivibrionales > DTU013 > JAEZJL01. The sequence goes on from JAEZJL010000331.1 coordinate 20,397, forward strand.
TGTATCTGTATACTGCGGTTGCGGATGTTGCTGCCGTTACGGAAAACCAGGGGTATATCGACGCTTTAAACAGGCTATGGGATAGCGTTGTTAACAGAAACATGTATATTACCGGCGGTATCGGCTCTACTAAAAATAATGAGGGCTTTACTTCGGATTATGATTTGCCGAATAGCTCAGCATATTGTGAAACCTGTGCTTCCGTAGGCATGGTATATTGGAATCACAGGATGAACCTTCTGAATGGCGATAGTATTTATGCGGACATACTTGAAAGATCCCTTTATAACGGAGTTTTATCCGGCGTTTCGCTGGACGGCGGCAAATTCTTTTATGTAAATCCGCTGGAATCGGACGGATCCCATCACCGTCAGGAGTGGTATGACTGTTCCTGCTGCCCCACGCAGATAGCAAGGTTTATACCCTCCGTAGGAAATTATATATACGCGGCTTCGGATGATACTATTTACATTAATCTTTTTATATCAAGCGAGGTTGAAATTCCTTTGGAAGCAGGAAGCGTAAAGTTAATTCAAATGACGGAGTATCCGTGGAAGGGCGCTGTAAATATTACTCTGAAACCGCAGAATGCCCAAAAATTCGCTGTAAAGCTGCGTTATCCGGGGTGGTGCAAAAAGGTTTCCATCAAGTTAAATAATGAATCCTTAAATGACCTCCCGTTATCGCACGGCTATTTAAAAATAGAAAAGGAATGGAAAGACGGAGATACCATAACAGCAGATTTTTCAATGCCTGCCGGGATAGTGCATTCGGACCCCCGTGTCGCGGAAAATACCGGTAAGGCTGCTTTACAAAGAGGACCGCTTGTTTATTGCTTTGAAGAGGCGGACAATATCGATACGTTTCATAAACTTGAATTACATCCGGATATGGAATTTACCCTTGATGACGCCTCTAATCTTTTATCCGGCGCAACTGTAATAAAGACGGAAAACGGTCACGAAAAATACACGGCTGTTCCATATTATACATGGGATAACAGGAAGCCCGGAGGCATGAAAGTCTGGATTAAAGAAAACAGATGACGGCGCCCTGCGGAGCATAAAGTGATTCTTAACGGACAACAAGCGGAAAGTTCCCGAAGTTTCAATGCTTTCGAGAGCTTTCCGTCTGTTTGGCTGTAAAACCCGGGTTAAAGCATATCGTGAAGTCTTTTTATATCGCTCAGTTGCCTATTTCCCGAAGAATTCATTGTACAGCGCCCTCACGGCGTTGACGCTGTCGGGGGCCTTTACCCCGAAAACGATGCTGACCTCGGAAGCGCCCTGATTGATCATTTCAATATTGATGGAAGAGCCCGCAAACGCTTCCGTCGCCCTTGACGCTATGCCTACCGTATGCTGCATGCCTTCGCCTACGATCATTACCAGGGCGAGGTCGTGCTGCACATAGATGTCGTCTACCAGCATTTCGGTTTTTATGCGGCTGACGATACGCTCCTCCTTGACGCTGTCGAGCTGGCTTTGCTTCAGGATGACGGACAGGTTGTCTATCCCTGAGGGGATATGTTCGTAGGACAAGTGTTCCTCTTCAAGAATATGCAATATCTTGCGTCCGAAGCCAACCTCACGGTTCATCAGGTATTTGCTCATGTAGATGCAGCAGAAGCCGGAATCGCTTGCTATGCCCACCACGGGACGGGTTATGCTGCTCCGGCTTTTCAGAATGGTGGTGCCGGGCGCGTCGGGGTTGTTTGTGTTCTTAATCCTGACGGGTATTCCTTTAATGAATACGGGTACCAGCGCTTCTTCGTGGAATACGCTGAAGCCTGCATACGAAAGCTCTCTCATTTCCCTGTATGTCAGCTCGTGTATGGGATATGGATTCGGCACGATATTTGGGTTGACGGAAAACACGCTGTCAACGTCTGTGAAATTCTCGTACAGATCAGCTTCGACAGCCGCCGCAAGTATTGAGCCCGTTATGTCCGAGCCGCCTCTCGGCAGGGTGACCACGTCGCCGTCCGGGGAATAGCCGAAGAAGCCCGGAAATATTGAAATGCCGGGCGCATCCTTTAAAGCCCGAAGATTTTCATAGGATTGGGGAAGCACCTGCGCGTTTCCGAATTCATCGCTGAGCAGCAGCCCCGCGTCCTTCGGATTTATATAGCTCGCATCCGCTCCGGTGCTTTTCAGGTATTCGGCGACCAGCTTCGCGCAGTTGTCCTCGCCTGCTGCCTTCAGGCAATCCATGAATTTGTCCTTGTTTGAAATGTCGCCTTCAAGCCTGCTCTTCAGGTCCAGAGCGATGGAATCCGTTATCCTGTCCGACAGGCCCAGCTCCGATGCAATATCCGCAAACCTATTTACGAGCGCCGCCAGCTCTATGTCGGCCGTGCCATTCTCCAGCTTTGCCTTCGCACAGGCGATCAGCATGTCCGTGACCTTCGTATCCTCTTTGCTGCGCTTCCCGGGAGCCGATACGACGACCAGCCTGCGCTCCGGGTCCGAGAGGACGATTTTACAGACCTTTTTTATCTGATCGGCGGAAGCCAGAGACGTCCCGCCAAATTTTGCAACTTTCATTTTATTAACCTCCATTTTTTACATGCAGGCATCCATGGCGCATAACCGCGGCAATTTTCCGCGCACCTTTTGTTACCTGTATTCCACCCTGTTTACAATATGCAAATATTATTACACTTGCGAAAAGGTTATGTCAATAATTATTCTATAATTACAATTTTAAATCCGCAAAATTGCGTAAGCGTATGTAGAACATTTGTTTGATTTTGAATGCAGGGGTGGTGTATAATAGGTGAGGGGACAGTTCTGCAAAGGACTGTGCCGAGAACTGTCCCCTTTTGACGCTAAAGCTGACCGGGACAGTTCTGCAAAGAACTGAGCCGGGAACTGTCCCCTTTTGACGCTGAGGTGCAGCGGGGGACAGGTTGGGTTGTAAAACGGGAGGAGATTATGCCGGAGTTTAAGATTGTTTCAGATTATAAAATGCGCGGAGACCAGCCGGAGGCTGTGGAGAAGCTGGTCAACGGGCTGAACAGGGGCTACGGGCACCAGACGCTGCTCGGCGTCACGGGTTCGGGCAAGACCTTTACCATGGCAAACGTTATTGAAAGGGTGCAGAGACCCACGCTGGTCATCGCCCACAATAAAACCCTTGTGGCGCAGCTCTGCAGCGAGTTCAAGGAATTTTTCCCGGACAACGCCGTCGAGTATTTCGTCAGCTATTACGATTACTACCAGCCGGAGGCCTATATACCTTCGACCGACACTTATATAGAAAAGGATTCCTCGATAAACGACGAGATCGACAAGCTGAGGCACTCGGCCACCGCAGCGCTGTTCGAGAGGCGCGACGTCATCATCGTCGCCAGCGTTTCCTGCATTTATGGCCTGGGCGACCCGGAGGACTACACCGAGCTTATGCTGTCGCTGCGGCCGGGGATGCGCAGGGACAGGGACGAGATCATACGCAAGCTGGTAGATATACAATACGAGAGGAACGAGATAGACTTCAGGCGCGGAAAATTCAGGGCCAGGGGAGATGTGCTTGAGATATTCCCGCCCGACTCCTCCGACAGGGTGCTCCGCATAGAGTTTTTCGGAGACGAGATCGAGAGGATTTCGGAGATAAATTACCTCACGGGCGAGATTCTCGGTATACGCACGCATGCGGCGATTTTTCCGGCAAACCATTATGCCACGACCAGGGTTAAAATGGAGAGGTCGGTCATCACCATAGAAAAGGAGCTGGAGGAGCGGCTTGCGGAGCTCAAGAGCCAGGGAAAGCTGCTGGAGGCGCAGAGGCTGGAGCAGAGGACGCGATACGACCTGGAAATGCTGCAGGAGGTCGGCTTCTGCCAGGGCATAGAAAATTACTCCAGGCATATCAGCGGCAGAGAGCCGGGGAGCTCTCCGTACACCCTGATCGACTATTTCCCGGAGGACCTGCTTATGATAATAGACGAGTCGCATGTTTCGGTGCCCCAGATAGGAGGCATGTACAACGGCGACAGGTCGAGGAAGGAATCGCTCGTGGAATACGGCTTCAGGCTGCCCTCTGCCTTTGACAACAGACCCTTGAAATTCGATGAATTTGAAAAGAAGATGAAGCAGGTGGTCTATGTCAGCGCAACGCCGGGTCAGTACGAGAAAAGGCACTCAAACCAGGTGGCGGAGCAGATCATCCGGCCGACGGGGCTCATCGACCCCGAGGTGATTGTGAAGCCTGTCAAAGGGCAGATCGACGACCTCATCGGGGAGATAACGAAGCGGGTCGGAATGAATCACAGGGTTCTTGTGACCACGCTTACAAAAAAGATGGCGGAGGACCTCACAAGCTACCTGAAGGAGCTGGAATTCAAGGTCGAATACCTGCATTCGGATGTTGAGACGCTCCAGAGGATGGAGCTGATAAGAAACCTCAGGCTCGGCGTATTCGACGTGCTTGTGGGGATAAATCTGCTGAGGGAGGGCCTTGACCTTCCCGAGGTCTCGCTTGTCGCTATACTTGACGCGGACAAGGAGGGCTTCCTGCGCTCCGAGACCTCGCTCATACAGACCATCGGAAGGGCCGCCAGAAATGTCGAGGGCACTGTCGTAATGTACGCCGACACGGTCACCGAGTCCATGAGGAAGGCGATAAGCGAAACCAACAGAAGAAGAAAAATACAGATGGAGTACAACGCCGAAAACGGCATCACTCCCACCACCGTGCAGAAGGGCGTAAGGGATATTCTCGAGACCATAAAGATTTCCGAGGACGGCTCCAGGTACGACTTCAAGGGCAGCCCCGACGAAATGGCCAGGGAGGATATTGAAAAGCTGCTGCTGAAGCTGGAAAAGGAAATGAAGGAAGCGGCGAGAGAGCTGCAGTTTGAGAGGGCCGCAGTGCTGAGGGACAGGGCTCAGGAGCTGAAAAAGCGGCTGTAAAAGCAATAGTGAAGAGGGTGCGTCGCAGCGATACTGTGCGCATCCTTTTTTATGCTGCTGCTAATGGATTGGATGGTGCCAAAATATCTGAATTGGCTGTTTTCTTCTAAATTAAGTGCTGATATAATTAAATTGGATGATGCCATTTGAACTTTGGAGGGCTTTTATGAAGATCGAGGTCGACAGGGAAGGCGCTGTGCCGGTTTATTTGCAGATCAGCAGCCAGATCAGGGATATGATACTTTCGGGACGCCTGCCGTCCGGCAGCAAGCTTCCGCCTGAAAGGAAGCTGGCCGATACGCTCGGCGTAAACCGGAGCACGGTCCTGAATGCCTACAGGGAGCTGAAATCCAAAGGCTATGCCGATTCCTGCGTAGGCAGCGGTACGGTGGTTGCAAACGCGATGTACAGCCCGGATGCCGGCACAGACGGCTTCAAACCGCTGCCGATGCCCTGGGATCAGCTTTTCAGCGAAAGCGTGTCCAGGACCTCCGATACGACGGTCAAGGATCTGCTCAAGCAGGCTCCCAACAGGGATATGATATTGTTTGCGGCAGGTGTGAGCGCTCAGGGGCTTGACTCTCTTGATGAGTTGCTCCGGGTTCAGCAGGAGGTCACCAGGGAATACGGGCATCGGGTAGTAAGCCACATGCCTACCGAGGGCTACCATCCCCTGAGAGAGAGCATCTGCGAGCTGATGGGAATCAGGGGGATAAACGCCAAACCTTCGGAGGTAATGGTGCTGTCGGGCTCACAGCAGGGGATAGACCTGGCCGCCAGGATATTTCTCGACCCGGGGGACGTGGTTTTCGTTGAGGAGCCTACCTTTTTCAGCGCCTTCCAGATATTCCGGACGGCAGGGGCAAGGGTGATCGGGGTGCCGACCGACGGCGACGGGATGAGGACCGATCTGCTGGCGTCGATGATTGAAAGATTCAAGCCCAAGCTTATCTACACCATACCGGACTTCCAGAATCCCTCGGGCACGGTCATGAGCCTGGAGAGACGGAGGCAGCTGCTCTCCCTGGCCTACAGGCATCAGGTGGCGATCCTGGAGGACGACCCGTACGGCCGGCTGAGGTATGAGGGCGAAGACATACCGCCTCTTAAGACGCTGGACGCACACGGTTATGTAATATATCTGAGCACATTTTCAAAGCTGCTTTTCCCCGGCTTTCGCGTGGGCTGGCTCGCGGCTCCGGCCGCGGTGCTGGACCGCTTCACTCTGCTGAAGCAGAACGCGGACCTTCACACCTGCAGCCTGACGCAGCTCGTCTTCAACAGGTTTATACGCGAGGGACTCCTGGAGGGGCAGATCCGGCGTGTAGCAAGCGAAAACGCCCTGCGGAGGGATATAATGCTTGACGAGCTTGAGAAGACCGCGGTCAGGGGGATGCGCTGGGCAAGGCCCGAGGGCGGCCTCTATCTGTGGTGCGGGCTTCCGGAGGGGATATCGCAGCCAAAGCTGCTTGCAAAAGCCTCGGAATACGGAGTAGCTTTTGTCCCGGGCAGCGTTTTTTACCCGAACAGGCCGGCAGGCAGCTATATAAGGCTGAATTACACCTATCCCTCGCCCGAGCTTATAAAGGAGGGCGTGAGGCGTCTGACAAAAGCCGTGAGGCACGTTTCGTCGGAAAACAGGAGTGGAACGGATGAAACCGATCTGGACCTCCGGTCGCTGGTTTGAATAAGCCAGACACAGGACAGGATTTGATATTAAGATGCAATGAACGGAAGAAACATGTCCATGCACATGTTCTAAAGAGGTACCGTCTGCTTGAAGGGGAGGGTGCCGTTTATATATCCAAACAATTTTAAATGAAAGAGGCGGAATATAATGAGCGTGAAATTTGCCGACAGGATGCAATTCATGAAGGCTTCCGAAATACGGGAGCTGCTGAAGGTCACCGAGCAGCCCGAGATGATCTCGTTCGCGGGAGGCCTCCCGGCGCCGGAACTTTTTCCGGTGGAGGCCCTAAAGGACATTACGGTCAGAGTTCTTGCCGAGTCCGGCATGCAGGCGCTGCAATATGCGACAACCGAAGGCTTTACGCCTCTCAGGGAAAAAATCGCGTCCAGGATGAACATTAAATACCAAACACGTCTGTCGCACGACAATATCCTCATTACCAGCGGCTCGCAGCAGGGCCTGGACCTCACGGGCAAGGTCTTTCTGAATGAAGGGGACGCCGTCCTGTGCGAGAGCCCCACCTATCTCGGGGCCATAAACGCTTTTGCAGCATACAGGCCCAGAATGCTTGAGGTCCCGACCGACGACGAGGGCATGCTCACGGACGAACTGGAAAAAATCCTCGACTCCGTCGAAAATATAAGGCTCATATACGTCATACCCGACTTCCAGAATCCGAGCGGCAGGTCCTGGTCGCTTGAACGGCGCAGGAGGTTTATGGAGATCGTCGGCAGCCGGGGAATACCCGTTCTTGAGGATGCCCCATACAGCGAGCTGCGCTTTGAGGGCGAGCTGCTGCCCCCGTTGAAAGCCTTCGACACTAATGGGCTCGTGATCTATCTCGGCACCTTTTCCAAGGTGTTCTGCCCCGGGATGCGCATAGGATGGGTGGCCGCAGACAGGGATATCCATGAAAAATACATCCTTGTCAAGCAGGGAGCGGACCTCCATTCGTCAGGACTTGTACAGCGCAACATTTCCATGTATATGGACCTGCACGATCTGGACGAGGATATTGAAAGGCTGAAGGAGGTCTACAGGAGCAGGAGGGACGTCATGCTTGCAGCTATGAAGGCGGAGTTCCCCGAAGGAGTCAGGTACACATTTCCGGGCGGAGGGCTTTTTACCTGGGCCGTGCTGCCGGAATGCATCGACGCCTACGAATTGCTCGAGGAGTGCCTGAAAAGCAATGTCGCCTTCGTGCCCGGAGGCTCGTTCTTCCCGAACGGCGGCGGAAGGAACACCATGAGGCTGAATTTTTCAAACATGCCCGAGGACCGCATCGAAGAAGGCATAAGAAGGCTGGGACGGATGCTCAGGGCCCGCCTGGACCTCAATTAAGGCCGCTGACTGAGGAAGGCAATGCCCGGTAAATACACCCTTGCCGTTATATACTGCAACAAGGGCGTTACCGGAAATGAGGGTGCAAAGCGATGAATTTACAAAAGTATATCATTTCTCGCGCGGATATAAGCACTATAGCAAATTGCATAGTAAAAAAGATATCCAAAAGAATACGTGCACCGGTATGACCTCACGACCCGTCGCAATGGGCCCAAGCGTTACGGCGTAATTCCCGTTTTAACCAGTATGTTCTCCCTGTAGACTGAAAGCAGCTCCGTGATTACGGCTTCGTCCGTTATCCTCGGTATATAAGGGCTGCCCGCTGCGCAATAGCCCGCCGGAATCCCATGTATGCGCTCCAATATCATCTTGATGGCGGGCAGCGAGCCTATGTGCTTCGGACCGTACGCCTCCGAGAAGTTATTGGCGCGGTACTGGAGCTCGCGCGCCTCCCTGTATTTCCCCTGTTCCATCAGCTTCTGAATCTGTTTGTAATGGTAGCAGGTTATTGCCTGCAGGCTCCCGATATTTCCGTCCGCACCCATCAGCATCGAGCAGACGGCCAGCTCGTCCGCGCCTGTGAGGATATTCAGGCCGGGGGCGTGCTTCTTGAAGCGTTCGAGCGTAAAAAAATCGTTGTCGGTAAATTTTATTCCCTTAAAGGTAGGGACGGCTTTCATCGCCTCCAGCATTTGAGTGACGCCGACCTTCTCTCCGCCGGAGGTAAACGGATTCGCCGAAACCCAGTAAATATAAAAGGGGACGTGCGGCGCCGCTTCGGATATCTGTCTGAAATATTTCACATTCGCTTCCAGCGAGACTCCCGGAAGGCCTACCGAGGCTACGGCATATGCGCCGTGCTCTGCGGCGTGGCGGGCAAGCCCGACCGAGTCGTCCGGGTTTTTGTTATAGCCTACATGTACGAAGACGGGCAGTCTCTCCTTGCTTGCCCTTAAAACTGCTTCGGCCCACAGCATGCGCCTTTCCACCGTAAGCGACATCCCTTCGCCCGTCCAGCCCAGCATATACAGCCCGTCCGCTTCCTCTTTCACATAATAATCGATCAGCGGCTCCGCAAGATCGGTGAGTATATCGCCTCTTTCGTCCATGGGCGTAATCAGGGCGGGTACGGTACCGGTAATTGCTTTATACACCTGCATCACTCCTATTTCTCATAATGCCTTTATTGTATGAATAGAAGCGCACTCCTGTAAACATCCAGTTCTTTGGATCAAGGTGCCTGTTTTCCGTGCAAAAGGCAAAAGGGGCCGATACGTCTGAGACATTTATCATCCGCAGGGCAAACAGACACCTGAATCTTAAAATCTGGGTATTTACGCGCAGCTTTAACGGAAAGTACAATTAAAAGCGGGAAATGTGAATGCGTCCGGCAAACCGGCGTCATATTTCTCCGGCCGGCGAATGAAGCTTCAAAAAATGCTCCGAAACAACTTAATAATAACAAGGAGGTATGAAAATGGCAAAGAAAAGACTGTTCCTCTGTATGCTGACCTGCATCGTCGCAATCTCCATGCTCACATCCTGCTCGGGAAACGCGCAGCAATCCGGCGCATCCGTACCCTCCTCCTCGGTTCAGGCGCCCGCCTCAGCGGCTCCGGCGGAGAATACCTCAGGCCCAAAGGTAAAGCTGCTTCTCTATCATTATATGGGCGAAATGGCGGATTATCTGAACGGCTTTTGTGAAAAGTTCAACGCAGAGCATCCCGACATCGAGCTCGGGACGGAGCTGCAGAAGGATTCCTCCACCCTGCAGATCAAATACGCAGCCGGCGAAGATCCGGATATTGTGTTCGGCGCCGCATCGCAGAAATACATAGACCTGGGCAAATACCTGGACTATACGCCGCATAGCGACTGGCTGGACAGGGTGGACCCGGTGATGAAGCAGCTTTTTACCGATGTCAAGACCGGAGGCATCTATAAGCTTCCGATGGGAAGGGGCTGCACGGGGGTCTTTTACAACAAGAAGATCTATGACGAGCTCGGGCTGAAGCCCGCGCTTACCTGGGAAGAAATGCTGGACAACCTGAGGGCCATAAAGAAGGGAAAACCGGACATAACTCCTTTTTACATCGTATCCGGGGATTACTTCAACATGACGCTGTATGTCCCTTACGGGCATAAAACCATGGACCTGGGCATTGTTGCTATGAAGAAGGCGGTGTCGGCAAACGATAAGGCGGCATTGGACTGGGCCAAAGCAGGGGGCTATATGGAAGCCTTCGCACAGAACCTGCTGGACATGAAGGCCGAGGGGCTCATTGACAGCGAGCTTGCCCTGACCTCCACCCAGGAAATGCTCTCCGAGGCCTTTGCAACCGGCAAGACCGCCACGACCATCACCGGCACCTTCTGGAGCGGCCCGCTGCTCAGGCAGTTCCCGGACGTGGCGGAATTCATCGGCGTCGCCCCGCTTCCGTCCCTGGACGGCAGAGGCGGATACATCGGCTCAAGCTCCGACAGCGCGGTATCCATGTCGGCCGTCAGCAAGCACAGGGATGAGATATTTGCCGTCGTCGATTACCTTTTCAAGGTTGAGAATCTGAAGAACTACTGCTCGGCAAGGCGTGTAGCCTGCTCCTTCAAGGACGTCCAGATAACCGACTGGAGCCCGATCGCTGGACAGATACAGGATCTCTGGAGCAAATACCCCAACCTTGCCGCGCCGGACATCCCCACGGGCTTCCCTACCTCCGAGTGGTCGAAGCTGGGGCAGGAGCTGATCGTAGGCTCTTATACGGCAAAGGATTATGCCGGAAAATTCAATGAAAAATGGAACGCCGCCTATTAGAAGCTTGAGCAGCCGGGACTGCGGCTGTAAAGGCGCTGAGCGGTAAACCTGAGCGTTTGGGGCATGGAGCGGTCCATGCCCCAAATAATAAAATGGGGATATGATATGGACAGTATATACAATAAAATCGGCAGGAATCTGTACAGAGGCATGGCGCTTCCTGCAATCCTCCTGTTTTCCTTTTTCTTCATCCTTCCGCTTGGACAGGGGATAGGCATCAGCCTCACCGACTGGGACGGCTTCGGCGAGCCGAAGTACATCGGCGTAAGCAACTTCGTCACCTTTTTCGCGGATTCGCGCGCCATAGGCGCCCTGCTGCACACGCTGCATTACGGCCTGGTGACGCCCGTCATACTCAACGTCGCCGGACTGGTCTGCGCGCTCCTGCTGGATAAGCCGCTTTTCGGCAAGAATGCGGCCCGCGTCCTCGTCTACCTTCCGGGAGTTATCAGCTCCCTTGCCATCGGCTACATATGGCGGATCGTGCTGATGCGCGACGGCGGGGCGCTGCATGACATAATGACCTTCATGGGTCTTGGGGAGTATTTCAAGGTATGGCTCAGTATGCCCGACCAGGCGATGTGGATGATCATCGCCGTCAACGTGTGGCAGCATACGGGCGGCGCAATGATCATCTATCTGGCAGGGATGCAGACCATTCCCGTGGAGCTTTTCGAGGTGAGCCGGATCGACGGCGCCAATTACTGGCAGAGCCTGAAAAACATCACCATGCCGCTGCTTATCCCGGCAATCAAGATCAACATCATATTAAACCTGATCGGTTCTCTGGCGGTGCACGACAGCGTCGTCGCCCTGACGGACGGGGGGCCCGGATACCATACCGAAACGCTGGCGGTCTATATTTACAACATGGCCTTCGGGACAAAGACCGGGTATGCAACGGCGGTGGCGCTTATCATGTTTGTGATCATCGCCATACCGACAATGGCGACATACAGGTATCTGTCCTCTAAAAATGTGGAAATGTAGGTGGCGCACATGGGCAAACTAAAAATAAAGGAAATAGGACCGAAGCTTTTCAACTATCTGGCGATGCTGCTGCTGTGCGTCATCGTGATCATCCCGTTTTACGTTTTGCTGTTCGTCGCGCTCAACCATCCCTCAAGGCCGCTCTCCATGGGAGTTTTCACCATGCCGGAGATTGCCTTCGACAACATAACCGAGGCCTGGAACAGGTCGAATATGTACCGGGCCATGCTGAACTCGATGTATATCACGGTAGTGGCAAGCACAATCGTGGTGGTGCTGGGAGCGTCGGCCGGATACGTGTTCGCGCGCTTTCCGAACAGGTTCAACAGATTTTGGTTCAACCTTTTCCTGATGTGCATGATGATACCCGGCATTATCAACACCGTGCCGCTGTATTCGGTCATGCAGAGGATCAACGGGAACAATAACCTGTTTATGGTGGCGGTGCTGCTGAGCACGCTCCGGCTTCCCTTCTGCATCTTTTTATACACGTCCTTCATAGAGTCGTCGGGACGGGAAGTAGAGGAAGCCGCGGTTATAGACGGCTGCAACCCCTTCACCGCCTTTTGGAGGATAACCATCCACATCCTGAAGCCCGTTACGGCAACGGTGATCATTACAAGCTCGGTGGGCTTCTGGAACAACTACAGCCAGGCTGTCTTCTTTCTTACAAAAAGCGAACGCCAGACGATCCCCCTTGCCATGCGCTACTTCTTCAGCGAGTTCAGCGCCGAGTGGAATCTGGTGGCCGCAGCCGCCATGATAGGGATCATCCCGGTAGTCGTCATGTTCCTGCTGCTGCAGAAGTATTTCATTAAAGGCCTTGCGGCCGGAGCGATAAAGTAGGGGCAGCCAATATAAAATGAAATGGAGCGATAGCTATGGATAACAACAACGGGTATTTCGGACAGGCAGATAAACGCCGCCATAAAAATCTCAAGGAAATGGTCGACAGGGGCATAATTCCGGTGGGCGTGGGCATAAGCATACCCTCTCCGGTCATTGCGGAGTACGCGGCTCTGGCGGGATACGATTTCGTATCGCTGGATCTGGAGCATGGGCTATATAATATGGAAACGGTCTGCAACATCATACGCACCGCAGACTCCTGCGGCCTTGCGACCACTGCGCGTGTGGCCGACAAAAAACTGATACTCCCGCTTCTGGATTTCGGCCTGGTAGGCGTGGCGGTCCCGCATGTGCGCTCCGCGGCACAGGCAAGAGAGCTCGTGGAGATAACCAAGTACAAGCCGGTGGGACGCAGGGGCTTCAATTCCTCCGGAAGAGCCCACAGCTATGGGAAAAAGCCTTTCCTGGACTGTGCGGAGGAGGCTGCCGGGGAGATAACGCTTGCAGTGCAGATTGAGGACCTTGAGGGCCTTAAAAATGTCGAGGAGATCCTGGCGGTACCCGGCATCGACTATCTGCAGCTCGGCCCGGGGGACCTGTCGGCGGACCTGGGGCATCCCGGAAACGATAAGCACCCGGACGTGCTTGCGGCTCATAAAAAAATCCTTAAAACGGCTGATAAATACGGAGTGAAATACTTCGGGAACGGAGCCCCGATCTCGATCGTAGAGGACAAATCCTTCCTGATCCGGGCGTTTACCCAGGCCAGGGAGGGGATACACGAAAGGGCAAAGGCCATGTTCGAGGCGGATATGATGCTGATAGCAAACGCATAACCGCAATACGGGCGCGGCAGGCAGGGCGGTATCCGTCCTGCCGTCCTTGCGTCCGGGACGGCGCACCCGGCATTTGCCCTGTCCGGCAATGGAGCGGGGCTTTTGAAAGTAGTGCAGGGATAATGTATAATATATGCAGGCATGTCCATGAATGTACGGCGGATCCATAGAAGTTTGTATATCAAGCGGGGATGGAAGTGGTCGGACTGAATATCAAAGCAAAATTCATACTAACCTCCATAGTTACTTTTACGATTGCCATCATTATTATTTCCGCCTATATGTACTACGAGTACACCGACTCGTACAGCGACCAGGTAAATGTTGCGGACAGGCAGATTTTGAGCCAGCTTTCCTACAATCTGGACATCTACCTCGACGAGATTTACCGTCTGACCCTGCTGCCCTATTACAATGAAGCCGTGCTTGAACAGATGAGAAACGGCAATGCCGATACCCTGCAAAAAAAATATATTAAAAAATATACCATCGAGGGCTTCCTGAACAATACCCTGCTCTTCCCGAGAAGGGATATCCAGAGGGCGATCATCATTTCCAACGGCCTCTATTTTTCCGAGTGGAACTCCAATTCAATCCTTACCTATGAGCAGCAGATAAATTCCGACTGGTACAAAAAAATCTGCGAAGAGAAAAAACCCATGGTCCTCCTGCCCGGGAGCGAGGGCGCCGAGCGCCCGTCAAAAAACCCTTCGTTTTCGGTGATAAATACCATCCAAAACACGAACAGCGACTTCTCCATTCTGGGAATCATCCGGGTGGAAGCCAACTACAACACGCTGAAGGATTTGTGCAGCAAGGTGTATATGGGAAATGAAGGAGGAGTGATGATCCTTTCCGAGGATAACGCGGTGATCTATGCCAGCCTTGATATTGAAAGGATGCCGTCTCTTCTGGAAGAGATATCCGGGTTCGGCGGCGGGACCGAGCTCCAGGGCTATCATCACAACGGCAGCCTGATAAACAGCGTTTCCCTGAGTCATTTCGGCTGGAGGCTCGTTTCGGTAAATTCTCTGGATACAATGAAAGCTCAGCTGAATAAAATACGCAAAACCATTCTTTTAGGAGTATGCTTTACTTTCCTGTGCACCTCCGTGCTGCTTTACCTGATGATGTCCAGATACTTCAAGCCCTTTTACCGGATCATCGATCTGATGAAAACGGCCAGGAGAGGCTTTTCCTCCGTCAGGTATCACGGGGAGTCCAGGGATGAGTTCGGATATCTGGGCAATACGCTCAACAGCATGCTTGACAATCTCAATGAAATGTACGAGCAGAACGCGGAGCTCGATAAAAAGATATACAATGCCCAGCTTTTCCAGCGCGAGACGGAGATCCAGCTTTTATACAGCCAGATCCGCCCCCATTTCATTTACAACACCCTGAACATGATAAGCATACAGATACAGACGGAGCAATTCGACGAGGCGGTGGACAGCATCAACAAGCTCAGCCTTTTGATGCGCGGCGTCGCATATATAAATAAGGAAATTCCCCTTAAAATGGAGCTTGCAATTATCGATTCGTACCTGTCCATCCAGAAATCGCGGTACGGTGACAGATTGAGCTTTACGGTCGATATCGACAAAAGTCTCGAGAATTTTGTACTTCCTTCGCTGATCCTGCAGCCTGTAATTGAAAATGTGGTAATGCACTGCTGCGAGCATACGCACCGGAAGGTGCACATAAGCATATACAGCCTGTTTACCGACCGGAATGCCCAGATCAACGTCGAGGACGACGGCGAGGGCATCAGCGCGGAAAAGCTCGAGGAGCTTAACCTGAACCTGCTTGGCGGGCAGCCGGACAAAAGCCGGTTTATAAACGACCTTTCCAAAGCCGGCGGACTTGGACTCGCAAATGTGAACACCAGGCTGAAAATGCGCTTCGGCGAAGCGTACGGCCTTCATGTCGAGAGCATCCCCGGAAAGGGGACGACGGTGAAGGTCCTTCTGCCCTGCGCATGAGGCCTTAATAATATCGGTGATAACAGGAGGGCTTTTCCGTGATAAAGGTTATGGTAGTTGACGATGAATTTGCAACCAGGAATTTTTTATGCCGCAAGGTCCCGCAGCTAAACGCGGAATGCGTGGTAGTGGGCAGCGGAGCCGACGGCAGGGAAGCGCTCGAGCTGCTGGAGAGCACCGGTGCGGACCTTGTCATAACGGACATCAAGATGCCCGTCATGGACGGCCTTGAGCTGTGCAGGGAAATCAGGAGCAGGTATCCCGGGATTTTCACCGCCATACTGAGCGGATACGGCGAATTCGACTTTGCGCGGCAGGCGATCCGGAACGGCGTTTCCGATTTCCTGCTGAAGCCTATCGTCAACGATCAGCTTAAATGCCTGCTGGACGCTATGAGGGACAGGATAAGGCTTCAGTCGGAGCAGCGGATGAAGCAGCTGAAAAGCGAGGAGCGGGTCAGCAGGACGTCGGAGTGGCTGGTCTGCAGCTATATAAAATCGGCGGCTCTCGGCCGGAAGGCGGAGACGGCTTCCTGCAAAGCCCTGCTGGAAGAGCTGGACATACAGCTGTACGACGGCCCCTTCAGTTATTTGCAGTTTTCAATGGCGGCCGGTCTGTTTTCTTCCTCATATAAATATTTCTCCAGCTTCGCGGAGCCGGGGAATGAGCTCCCAAAAGCCGTGGCAAAAGCCGCCGGAGCGCTCGGAGGATATGTTTTCAGCGATTCGTACGGCAATGTCGCCCTGCTGGTCCCCACCCCGGATGAAAAGCATTTCTGCCGGACGGCGGAGTCGGCGTATCAAAGGGTTGCTTCCAATCTGCCCTCCGGATCCGGTGAAATAAGAGCCGCCGCAGTTTTCGCCGGGGAGACGGGAAAGCTTTCCGCGGCTTATGAGCAGGCCGGGAGCCTGGCCTTCTCCGACACCCGGAAGCCGGTCGCCTGCTTCATACCGGAGGTGCATTTCTTCCCCGAGCCCGACTGTATGCTGGTTACCGATAAGGAGTACCAGCGGCTTTCAGATATTAAAAAGGGCGTGCGGACGCTCCGGGCGGCGGTATCGGACGGCGACAGCCTGACGGTTTCCGCCTCTGCCGGCGAGCTCTTTTTGCTGATAAGCAAAGCCATGCCGGATAAAACTCCGGGGGAAAAATTGTACGGCATCGGGATAGCCGCTTCGCTCTGCTTTGAGGAGGGGCGCTCCGGGCAGTGGCTTGACGAAATGGCGCAGCTTTCCCGCGACTGCGATCGTATTTCTGCTTTAGGGCAGGAGGAGATCCCCGGAGAATTGACGGACCGGTTCGTCAGGCTGCTGTGGGGGCTGAAGGACAGGGAAATAAGCGACCGGCCTTCGAGCAGCCGTATTGTGGAGAGCGCCAGGGATATCATTCTGAACAATTACCGCCGGCCTGTGAGCCTGTCTTCGGTTGCCGGACAGATCGGCGTTTCGTCCAATTACTTGAGCGACGTGTTCAGCAGGGAGACCGGGGAGACGTTTTTAAAATACCTGACCGGGGTGCGCATGAGGATTGCCGCGCATTATGTGGAAAGCAAGCCTTTGATGAGCATGAATGAAATTGCGGAGAAAACCGGGTATGTGAGCTCAAAGCACTTCCTGCACATATTCAAAAAGCACTTCGGCATGACGCCCTCGGATTACCGGCGGAAGATTAAGGGTCATTGACCGTGAGACCGTGAAAAATCAGGTGTGCCTGTGCGCCTGATTTTTTTCTCAATAAAATTCGAACAAGTGTTTGCATTTTAAAAACAACTTGGGTATAATAGTGAGGGGACACACCTCTCCCGCCGACGGACTGAGCGTCGAGGAATGTCCCCTTTTGACGCTGAAGCTATTTGGGACACACTTCTCCCGCCGGGGACAGGGCTCTGGGTTGGTTCAATATAGATGCGAGGCGGATTGGACTTGATTTTTATTATTGACAGGCAGGTGCTTATATGACTACAAACAGTATTTTTATCAAGGGCGCGAGGGAGCATAACCTCAAAAACATCGATGTGGAGATACCGAGGGACAAGTTCGTCGTGATTACCGGCCTCAGCGGTTCGGGCAAATCCTCGCTGGCCTTCGACACGATCTACGCCGAAGGGCAGAGGCGCTATGTGGAGTCCCTCTCGGCCTATGCAAGGCAGTTCCTCGGCCAGATGGAAAAGCCCGAGGTGGACTATATTAACGGGCTTTCGCCGGCAATCTCGATAGACCAGAAGACCACCAGCAGGAATCCGCGTTCGACCGTCGGCACGGTCACGGAGATATACGACTATCTAAGGCTTCTTTATGCGCGTATCGGAATACCGCACTGCCACATCTGCGGCAAGGAGATAAGTCAGCAGACCGTCGACCAGATGGTGGACGGCATCATGAGCAAGGAGGAAGGGACCAGGATACAGCTGCTGGCGCCCGTGGTCAGAGGCAGGAAGGGCGAGTACCACAAGCTGATAGAGGACGCCAGGAAGAACGGCTACGTGAGGGTCCGGGTCGACGGAGAGGTAAGGGAGATAACGGAAGAGATCAATCTGGATAAAAACAAGAAGCACACCATAGAAATCGTTGTGGACAGGCTGATAGTAAGACCGGATATGCATAAAAGGCTTGCGGACTCCATCGAGACCGCCCTGCACCTGAGCGGAGGCTTGCTGGTGGTCGACGTGACGGGCGGCGAGGAAATGCTTTTCAGCCAGAATTTTGCCTGCAGCGACTGCGGGGTGAGCATCGAAGAGCTGACCCCAAGGATGTTCTCCTTCAACAACCCCTATGGCGCCTGCCCCACGTGCAGCGGCCTGGGGACGCTTCTCAAGATGGACCCGGACCTGATCCTGCCCGACCGGACCAAATCCCTTTCCGGAGGGGCGATAAGGGTGGGCGGCTGGAATTCGGAAAACGAAGACAGCTACGCCAGGATGTTCATCAACGGTCTTGCAAAGCATTACAGCTTCAGTGTAGACACTCCCGTAAACAAGCTATCCCCGGAAATTGTGGATATCATACTCTACGGCACCAAGGGTGAAAAAATACAGGTCGCCTATGAGAAGGAATACGGCAGCGGGACCTTCCACTCCGCTTTCGAGGGCGTAATAAACAGCATGGAGAGACGCTACAAGGAAACGCAGTCGGACGGGATGAAGCAGTATTACGAGGAATTCATGAGCAGCAATCCCTGTCCGGATTGCAAGGGCGCCAGGCTGAAAAAAGAGAGCCTTGCCGTGACCATAGGCGGCTGTAACGCACACGAGCTGACCTGTATGCCCGTGCTTGACGTCAGGGGATTTTTTGCGGACCTGAAGCTCAGCGAGCGGGAAAACTTGATTGCGCACCAGATATTGAAGGAAATCAACGCAAGGATAGGCTTCCTTGTGGACGTGGGGCTCGATTACCTGACGCTGTCGAGATCCGCAGGCACCCTCTCGGGCGGCGAGGCCCAGC
>JAEZJL010000372.1 GCA_023415815.1 Bacillota bacterium
GTTTACTACAACAAGGACCTTGTAGGCCAGGTAGGAGTCACTGCCTTCCCAAAGACCTGGGATGAATTCAAGGACCTTATCAACAAGCTCAAGGCTAAGGGCATCACGCCTATCGCGATCGGAAACAAGGACGGCTGGCCGCTGGAATCCGACGTGTTCAGCGGTATCGTCGACAAGATCACGGGCGATAAGTGGTTCACCAGCCTTAAGGACAAAACGGGCTCCAAATTCACCGATCCCGAGTTTATCGAAGGACTGAAGAAGACAAAAGAGCTGTTCGACATGGGCGCTTTCAACAGCGACGCGCATACGCTTGATTATGCCATGGGCACCCAGCTCTATATGGATAAAAAGGCCGCTATCATCATGGACGGCGGATGGTCGGTAATGACGCTTATGAGCAAGGCCCCGCAGGATGTACAGGACGCTACTCAATTCGCGCCGGTGCCGGTCATCCCCGGAGGCAAGGGCGCCGCTGACGCGCAGGTTTGCGGAGCAGGCTGGGCGTTCGGTATCAATACCAATCTCGACGCCGAGAAATCAAAAGCGGCTCTCGGCTTCCTCAAGGAATTCACAAGCCCTGAGAACGCGGGAAATTTCTATAAGGTCGGCTATGTCCCCGCAGCCGAGCCCGACACTCTCGACGTAAGCAAGCTCAATCCTTTGATGCAGAGATATCTTGACACCTTCAGCAAGCTGAACACCTGGACTGCATGCTACTCGGTCAATCTTCCCGGCAATGTCGCGCAGCTGCTCTACCAGGGGCTGCCGGACGTAATGCTTGGAAACACCACGCCGGAGGAATACGCGCAATCCCTGCAAGATGAATACGACAGATAACAAAAGGCAGTGAACGGTGCCGCATTAGGGCTCTTGCAGGGGCGACCCTGCAAGGGCTTTAATAAAGGAGGAATTATGAACAATTCATCTGTATTAAAGCCGAAAACGAGGATTATCGCAGCATACATGGCGCCGGCCGTACTCATTTATTTGTTCCTGGTGGTCGTGCCGCTTGCCCTATCCGTCGGGATGAGCTTTTATAACTGGTCCGGCGTCAATTCCAACAGCTTCATCGGACTCAAGAATTATGCGGACCTGCTTCGCGACAAGGTATTTTTAAGGTCGCTTGAGAACAATCTGATGATCGTGGTTTATGCATTCATCGGACAGGTGGGCATAGGACTCATCATATCGCTTTTACTTTGCAATAAATTCATGATAATGAAGGAGTTTCACCGGAGGGTCATCTTCCTTCCGGTCGTACTGTCGCCCGTGGTCATAGGCTTTGTATGGCTGATGGTATATAACAAGGACTTCGGCATATTGAACTATTTCTTGAATTCCATGGGCCTGTCCTCATGGATACATCCCTGGCTCGACGATCCCAAGGGCGTTGTCCTGGGCATCAGCATACCCCTGATATGGCAGTATATCGGGTTCAATCTCATCATATTCCTGTCGGCGATACAGAGCATACCGCCCGAGATCATTGAGTGCTCCGAAATAGACGGCGCTACCGGCATCAAGAAGACCTGGTATATCATAATGCCCATGATAATGAACACCTTCAAGGTCGTAGTCATGCTTTGCATCTCCGGCAACATGAAGATTTTCGACCATATCTATGTTATGACGAGCGGCGGCCCCGGAAGCGCTTCCATGGTTATGGCGCTTTACAATTTCAAGGTGTCCTTCCGCGGAGGGAGGTACGGCTACGGGTGTGCGATATCGATGGCCATCGTCATTGTCAGTCTCGTCCTTATTTTCCTCAGCAGAAAATTGATAAGGAGTGAGCAGTATGATTAATAACGACAGCTTAAACACCGGTAAAAAAAGTATGTTGGGCAAAATCCCCATAAAGGCTTTAAGGGTAATTGTCAACGCTTTTGTAATGCTGTTTTCACTGACATGCATCTTTCCCGTAATATGGATGCTGTACTCGTCGTTTAAAACCAACGACGAATTTCTGCAAAATATCATAGGACTTCCCGAAAGTCCCATGTTTGAAAATTATATTTACGCCTTTAAAGTCTCGAAAATGGGCGTTTACTTTTTCAACAGCGCGTTCAACAGCGTGGTATGCGTTGCCGCGATAGTCATCCTGTCCACCTTTGTCGGCTATTTTATCGCCAGGTATAAATTTGCGGGACGCAATATCATCTACACCATGTTCATAGCGGGAATGCTGATGCCCATATACGGGCTGCTTGTGCCCATTTACCTGCAGTTCAGGGCTCTGAACATGCTTGACCACAGGTATACGCTGATTTTGCCGTATATAGCCTTCGGGCTGCCGATGGCTATTTTCCTGATTGAAAATTTTGTCAAGACAATTCCGGTCGAAATAGAAGAAGCTGCGACGATCGACGGCTGCAGGATAAGGCACATCCTCTTCAGGATAATATTGCCCATGTGCTCGCCCGTGCTTGCGACCGTTATGATATTGACCTTCCTGAACGTATGGAACGAATTTCCGTTTGCGCTGATTTTAATAAATGAGGACAGCCTGAAGACCATACCCATCGGCCTGACGTACTTCAAAGGCCAGTACAAGATAGATTACGCCAAGCTGATGGCCGCCCTCGTCATTGCGATGGCTCCGGTAGTCATTTTCTACCTTTTCAGCAGCAAAAGGATCATGGAGGGCATGGTAGCCGGCGCCGTGAAAGGATAGAGGGAAAGAAGCCTGACGGCTGTATCTGCGGTTAAATTTATATCATAGGAGGATTTGACATCATGACGGGTCAAGAGGTTAAAAAGGCTCAGACAAGAGCTGTAGAAATGCTTGATAAGGCACATATCGTGCTGACTGAAAGTGAAAAGGAAAAAATTGAAATATGCGATTATGATTTGGGGGACCTGGAGTCCATCGGCACCGAGATTGTGATCTATGTAAACACAAGCCGCTGCTGCGCCAAGGAGTTGGTGCTTTTCCCATGGCAGCTGTGCCCGCAGCATATCCATATCCCATTTCTCAACTATCCCGGTAAGGAGGAGACCTTCCGATGCAGGTGGGGCGAGGTATACCTTTACGTGCCCGGCGAACCGGCTGAAAAGCCCAGGGCAAGGGTCCCTTCCGGAAGGGAAATGAGCCTCACTGTCTGGCATGAGATCATTCTGAAGCCAGGCCAGCAGTATACGCTGAAGGAGAATACCCTTCACTGGTTCCAGGCCGGACCGGAAGGCGCCATCATTTCGGAGTTCTCTACGGCAAGCTTTGACGATAAGGATATTTTCACCGATCCGGATATAAAAAGGATTTCCAATTTTTAAAAAGGCTTCCGCCGGTCACACGGCGCGAATACCATCCTCTATACTTTATAACGGCAAAATCTGCGGGCTCGGCTTGCGGGTCTTTGCCAATTTTTTTGAGCGGGCCGCCGGCTTTGCCCGACGCTTCGATATAAAACCGGACAATAGCATTTGCTATGATGTATACGGGAGAAGCGGGTGTACCGGGGATTTTTACCTGACGGCCATCCTTACCGCATAGCCTGCCAACGCCAGACCGACGGCGATATTTAAAATATTAATGACGCCCTGCGTCATGACCGGCTGAAGCAGGCCTGCAAGAAGCGCCACAGCGCCGAGGGAGAGCATGGTGGACAGCACGGCTCCCGCACCGTAGGTATACATACCGGCTTTGCTGTAGTTCTCATCCGCGAGCCTGGATGCGAAGACTCCCGTCCAGAACAGGATGGTGAGCGGACTTGAGGCTGTCAGCAGGAAGCAGTAGATAAATGCGCTTGAGGCTTCGGCCGACGCCGCTATGCCGGTCAGTCCGGGAATTATATGTATGCCGAAGCCCCCGAGCAGGATCCCGGCTCCGTAGCAGGCAAGTATCAATGCGCCGGAATATTTCAAAAGCTTTTTTATTCCGGGCTTGTCCAGAAATACGCCCACTCCGAGTATGGCCAGCGTTACGAATATCGCGTCCGCCAGCGCGGCGGCGGAAGCGGCTGCCAGCGCGTTGACAGCGCCTGATTCCAGGGCGGTTTTCAACACATACAGGCATATGGGCCCTATCGCTATCTGGAGAAGCATCCCGAAGCGGAAGCCCCTGAACAGCATGATCATTTGCTTCATATACTTTTTCCTTGCGCCCTTTCGTCCGGATTTACTGTCATTGCGGCAGATTAAGCCGTTACCGCTCCTCGAAGCTGATGAATTCGGACGGATTGTCACGTATATATGCGGCGATCTTCCTGATTGCGGCAGGCAGAGCTTCAAAAAACAGGGCATTGTTCTTATCTACAGACGATCTGGGCCCATAATCGCCTTCCAGCTCGCTGAGGAGCTGCAGCATCGATAAATCCCCAAAATACCGCATGCTTTTCTTTAATTCCACCCAGATCCCATTTCCCGAGGGCAAATGCGGAACAATGGCATAGAATTCCGTAACGCCGCTCTTTGAATGCCCGTACATAATCTGGAACATCAAAAGCGCCCTCTGCCCTTCGGTCAAGCCTTCATAGGCCTCAAACTTCACGCTGTGGTTTTTCCCGCGGATCTGCCTTATGGTCGGCTCGATGCAGGCCCATATAAGCGATTCGTCATCCATCCGACCGAAGGTCTCTCTGTTCATTGACGTCAGCATATTTCATCTCCTTCAGGAGCCCTTTCGGTACTCCTTGAATACTTACATTATCATACGTGCCGAAAAAATGGAAGCAAATAAAATCTTGGGATATTCTCCCGTCCCGTATTAACACACGACGTTTCACAGGTTATAATATTAGCTGACGACAAAACCGACGGGGGATAAATATTATGGCAAAGCTGTATTTCAGGTATGGGGCGATGAACAGCTCAAAGACGGCAAACGCTCTTATGGTGAAGTTCAATTATGAGGAGCGGCAGCAGAACGTACTGCTTATGAAGCCCTCCATCGACGACAGGGACGGGAGCTCCGTCATAAGGTCGAGGGCCGGGCTTTTTGAAGAATGCGAGCTGATACCTGCGGATATGGACATTTACGGGGAAATGGACGAAAGGCTCGGGAAGGAAGAGCTGCACTGCCTTATAATTGACGAGGCCCAGTTCCTCTCAAAGGATCAGGTCTATCAGCTGACAAGGGTGGTGGACGCTCTGGGCGTCCCCGTAGTCTGCTACGGCTTGAGGACGGATTTCCAGGGCAATTTGTTCGAGGGCAGCCAGTGGCTGCTGGCCTGGGC
>JAEZJL010000399.1 GCA_023415815.1 Bacillota bacterium
GTATAAGCATACTACCTGGTACTACTTATACCAAATATTTAACTATAATTAATGCTAAATCATCCGTGCGGCTTACTTACAATCACTTTAGCATATTAACACAATTTCTGCAATATGCATTTTTAATAATTTCATTTTATTAATCGCATTCTGCGTTTCACGGTCTATTCTTATAAAATTTGCATGTTCCGCACATTTTTCCTTCATTTAAACAAAATATATTGCTCTGCAGATTTACTGCCATTTTATAAGCTGTAACGCCTTTTGTACATATTCAAACAGTACAAATGAGTTTGTGCACACTGTATAGTATTTTTGTCCGGCTGGGGTGGTCCTGCCGCCGGACGTCAAGGCAGCTCCTTCAGGTAACGGCCTATCATAAATCCCATTTCGAGCTTTACCATATCCTTGAGCTTTCTCAGGTCGTATCCCGCGATTTCCTGAATCTTATTCATGCGGTATTTCAGGGTGTTGCGGTGCACGAACATCCTGTCCGCGGTGGCAGTGATATTGCAGTTTTCGTTCAGAAACGCTTCCAGGGTCGCCGTAAGCTCGGATGCATTGATCCTGTCGTATTCCAGCAGCTTTCCCAGTACATCTCGGTAATAATTCTCCAGCACCTGCTGCTCCTTTGAATTCAGCAAAAGCGAATAGACTCCGAGCTCGTTATAGAAGTATATGTTTTTTCCGGAGCCCGGCAGCTTTGCTATTTTTAAGGCTTGCTCAGCCTCCTTCAGGCTTTTCCGCAGGTCCGAAATTTTAGGGTAGGCATTTCCGACGCCGACCGCAATGGTCATGCCTTCAAGCTTGGCCGCCACATCCTCCCCCGCCTGGGACGCAATCTCGTTTAACGCCGTCATATCGTTGGGCTGCGATTTCAGCAGAATACTCGCGGAATCGCTTCTCATCATGATGAGGGGTTTTCTGTTGTTTCTGATAAGGATATCGTGAATGATTCGCTTAAAGCCCGTCTTTATTTCAAGAATTGCTCTTTCATCCTTTATTTCATGCAGCTTTAAATATTCGGCAAAGTGATTGATATCAATCACCATCATGAGGCAGCTTCCGGCCAGGTCATACCCGTAGCAGGCCGCCCGTTCCACCATACCGTCATCTTCAGGCACATCTCCCGAAAGAATGTTTTCCAGGAGATTGTCGATCGATTTCTCTTCCATTTCCTTTGTCAGCACCGCGCTGCATATCTCACGCGTAACTTCCACCAGCTTTGTCTCCCAGGGTATGGTCAATACGGGCAGCCCAAGCTCGTCCGCCAATGCCACAGCCGCAGCCGGGATCTTTGATATATACGGCCCTATATTGATTAAAAGGCCTGAAACATTCTTTTCATTGATTTTGCGCAGCAGGTCAAGCAGCAGGGCCTCGTTGTCCCTGATATCCCTGCCCGTGATTATGACCAGCTCGCCTCCGTAAAGCCAGTCCACGATCTGTCTGTTGTCCTCGAAGCACTCGGCGGCATAGACCCATCTTACAATACGGTCCAGACCGTCGGCGCCGGCGGCAACCTTAATATTTTTCAGAGAAGGAAGCCTTAAAAGCTCTCTGCAAAGCATCGCCATAAGCATACTTCTTTCCGTCTGCTCTCAAGGGCTCTTAAGAGCATTTTAGAATCAACCTTCTCTAATAATATATCCGATGGGCCGTCAAGTCAATCCGCGCGCGCTCCTGTAGGCCTCTTCCAGCACATCCATGCCGAAATTGACCTGATCCTCGGTCATCACAAGCGGGGGCAGGAAGCGCAGCACATTGCTGAAAATACCCGCGCTGATAAATATGACGCCCTTTTTATAGGAATAAGCCGTAATTTTTTTGACGATATCCGGATCGGGCTCCTTTGTAGCCTGGTTCTTTACAAATTCAATCCCTATCATGGCCCCGAGCCCTCGGATATCCGCAGGGATATTGTATTTGTCCCTCAGTGCGAGGAGCCTCCTTTTAATAATTCCGCCTATGAATTCAGCCTTTTGCTCCAGCTTATCCTCACGGATTTTGTCAATAACCTTGAGCGCCGCGGCACAGGCCACAGGGCTTCCGCCATAGGTACCCCCGATTTCTCCGGGGCTTGGCGCATCCATGATCTCAGCCCTTCCTACGACGGCGCTGAGCGGGATGCCCGCGGCGATGGACTTGGACAGCGACATGATATCGGGCTCGACGCCGTAGTGCTCCGAGGCAAACACTCTTCCGGTCCTGCAGAACCCGCTCTGCACCTCGTCTATGGCGAATAGAATCCCGTTTTCCCTGCAAGTGGACTGAAGCGCCTGCAGATATTCCGTGGGGGGCACTATGAAGCCGCCTTCTCCCTGTACCGGCTCGGCAATCAGCACCGCGATGGTTTCGGCCGACATCTCGCCCTTCAGAAGCGTCCGGAATTTTTCCGCGCAGGCAATGCCGCATTCAGGGTATTTGCAGCCGAGAGGACATCGGTAGCAATATCCCGAGGGGATTTTCCAGGTATCGCCGTTGAAGGGGCCGAAGCCGTTTTTATATGGCTTTACCTTGCTGGTAAGCGTCATGGCCATGTAAGTCCGTCCGTGAAAGGCGGTTTCCAGCGATATAACGCCTGTCTTTTTCGTATATCTGCGTGCTATTTTGACCACATTCTCAACGGCCTCCGCACCGGAATTGGCCAGCAGCGCCTTCTTCGGGAAGCTTCCTGGCGTTATCTCCGCCAGCTTTTCGCTTAAAGCCACATAAGGCTCGTACATGGCTATGTGAAAGCAGGGATGGATGTACTTGCCGGCCTGCTCCCTGACGGCTTCAACCACCGCCTCGTCGCAATGCCCGACATTCTGTACTCCGATGGCGCCTGCAAAATCAAGGAACACATTGCCGTCTACGTCCTTCATGAGCGCGCCCCTTGCCTCTTCTATAAATACTTCGGTGCTGCAGCTGACCCCCCTTGCCACATATTGCTTTCTCTTTTCAAGCAGTTCGCGTGATTTCGGCCCCGGTAAAGCGTCCGAAACTATTTTCGGTAATGCCTCCTTCATGGCAAAGCCCCCTCGATTAATATTTATTGTGCTTTTGTCCTGCGGTTTCTTCAAAAAAGTATGCAAAAAAGGCGCCTTCTTAATTGATTGCCCAATTATTCAAAGCGCCTTCACTATCATGACCAATCCCGCATGAACTGCGTGGTTCGTGCTGTAGTATATAGTATCATGCAGCCATGCGGAGTGTATATGTCCATGCGAACGAATTCATTTGTCCATAAGGCTGTGAAATCTTATTCTGCGATAGAATGAGAACCGTCCCCCGTCGCGGCAGGCACAATGGGCACGTAAATTTCCCTGTGCGCTTTGTTCTGCCTGATATCCAAAAAGTCCCTGAGGGAGTGGTTGTCCTCATATTTCCATAAGGTTACAAAAGTTGGCTCGACCTCCACAACTACCCCGTTTTCAATATGGGAATAAGCGTCATATGAGCCTCTGTATTTTTCTTTGTACGTATCGATAAATTCCTTATTCTCTTCCGCAAAGGGGTGTTTTCTGATCCTGGCTGTGCCTTCGATCTGGATATTGTCTAAGCAAAATGCGACATTGGGGTTTTTAAACATTTGCTGGTGTTTCAAAAATGTTTTGTCCGTCTGAAAGTATATTTTTTTGTTGATTATGACGCAGCTCATGTTTCTCGCCGTCACCTTATTTTCGCTGCTCGTCGCCAGCACCATGATTTTATTGGCCCCCAGCAAAGCGTAAACCTCTTTTTCCAGTGAGTTGAAATCCAATTCCATTAACCGTTCCTCCCATTTATTAATTTTAGTTTTTTATAACGCAGCAATTTTAGAAGTCTTTTATATTTCACCGGCTCCCTCCGTTTTTATAAGCATAAGCTAGTTGTGATAAGCACATTCGCAGTCAGTGAAAGGGCAGTGTCCATCCTCATGCATTTCGCTGATCCGGCGCGCTATTTTATACAGCCGCCGTGGAAAATACCCTCATATACCTTTATATCATTGCAGAAAATCTCATCGAAACCGTTAAACCACTCAAATTCGCCGTTTATCATGCAATGGTAGTTGTAATCTCCGTTGCGGTGCACCAGTGGTCCGCGGTACGGATATTCCTTCGGGACCAGGGACAGGCACTCCTTCAGAAAGTCTCCGGAAAAGCCTTCGGAAACAATGCGTCCGGCGTAGTTCATCGACCAGAAGGGGATTTCGTCCTTCCATACCGCCTCTTCCCCCGCGAATTTCTCCCCGCCCAGATAGGTGTCTATATAGAGCAGGCCTCCTTCGGAATACTGGAGAGTGTGGGAATTCGGCCTGAATGATGCCGTTTCCTGGCCGTTGCCCGCATAAGAGGCTTTTTTTGCCCGGCAGAGGAAATCAATCATGCCTTCGTCCACATACTGCCGCTGACCGGTAAATTCGTACTGGCAATTCTCATCATCGCCTCTGATCAGCCGGTCGATGCTTATCCTGAAAAGGTCGCTCAGACCGATCAGCCTGTCGATGTCGGGGTACGACTGTCCCGCCTCCCATTTTGCCACGGCCTGCCTGGACACGCCGATGTTCTCCGCCAGCTTCTCCTGGGACATGCCCTTCTCTTTTCTCAGCACCTGCAGCCTGTTTTGGAATCTCATTCCCATCACCTCTATCCCAAGTATATGCCATTTATGGCATCATTTCCACCATCCGAACATAACAAAAATGACAACCATTGGTTGTCAACTGTCCTAATGTGACAATATGAGAGCTGTCCCATATTGCGTTTATTGTTGACACGTATATTTACACGTGCTATTATATACATAAAGGAGGGGCACAAATGAAATCATACTCATCAAGAGAAATAATAAAAGTACCAAAGAAAATGGATGGTATGAGGTTCGTTGTGTGGGTGACCATCATCATTTCAAAAACGATAAAGACGAAAGGTTGGCAACGGTCACTCACCCTGTAAAGACTATGCCGATTAAAAACATAAAGAGCATAAGCAAACAAACCGGTATTATATTTGATTAAGAAAGGAAAAGATTGATATGAAAAAGGACAGGTACATTTATCCGGCAGTATTCGACTATGCGGACAATGGAATTTCAATTGAATTTCCGGACTTGCCGGGGTGCCTCCCATGCGCCTTTAATGACGAAGAAGCAATCAAAAACGCAAAAGAAGCTCTTGCGCTGCACTTGTACGGAATGGAACAGAAGGGGCGCGAGCTGCCGGAGCCGTCAGCGGTTAAAAATATAAAACCTGAAGATAATCAGGTTATAATGCTTGTAGAAGTCTGGATGCCCATATATAGGGACGCGATAGAAAACCGGGCTGAAAAGAAAACCCTTACAATCCCCAAATGGCTTAATGACGCTCTCAAGGAAACGCCGGATATAAACGTTTCTCAGGTGCTTCAGGAGGCGTTAATCAAAAAACTCGGCCTGGCTGTTGACCCTCCCCGTCATAAATGAAGAAGATTATTCACATGAGCGCCGGGTATCTTTCAACGCAAAATCGGGAGAAGTGTGGGATTTTATGTTAAAACCTGCACTGCTCCTTTTCAATTGTATTGAAAGGAGGTTAACAGCCGCTGTACCCCGAAAGGGGTTTTATGCCTGGTAATATCGGAAAAAAGGTGTATAGTCTTTATCGCTGTGAGGATTCCTGTACATTGATTAATGCTGTAATTTAGGAACTGTCCCCCGTCGTATATAATTTTAAACTCTACAACAGTAACCGATTGATTTCCGCGAAGGCGCGGAAAAGAGACGGTGGAAAAGACGC
>JAEZJL010000345.1 GCA_023415815.1 Bacillota bacterium
GCTCCACAGGCCAGGGATACTGGTCATGGACGAGCCCACCGTCGGCGTGGATATCCAGTCACGCAAATACATACTTGAGGCCGTAAGGAATTTTAAGAAGGAAGGCAGGACAATCGTGTTCACAAGCCACTATATCGACGAGCTCGATTCCCTTTGCGACAGGATAGCCGTCATGAATAAGGGGAAAATAATGGCGGTGGATACGCCCGACGCCCTCAAGAGTTCGTTCGGAACGGACAATATTGAAGAAATACTGCTCAAGCTTATAGATTGAATTAATTTTTCGGGAGCTGGTACTATGTTCGGATGGATTAAAAACAAAAAAATTATCCTTATTTTCTTGATTGTCATAGCGGCGGCCGCGATTACCCTTGCCGCAGTTTATCTCATATCTCCTGCGGGATCCGCGCGCGACTTTTATTTCAAGGCTGAAAGCAAAAGCTTCAAGCTGTACTCGGACTGGGTCAAAAAGAGTTACGGGGATTTCATCGAAAGCCAGCAGCCTTACCTTTCCGCCGATTATAAAAGGCGCACGGAGTTCACGGCGGACGTCGCTCCGGGCAGCGGCAAGCCCTTCGGCCTGAATAACGCTCAGGGCATATTCGACGTCCTCAAGCGCTGCAAGCTCATTGCAGATACGAAACGAAGCCCCGGAAGAGATACCAGCGTCACGGACGTGTCGCTGCTGCTTGAAAAGACGCCGTTTGCGGACGCGGTCGTCTTCAGGGACGGCAAGCAGTTCTATTTTACGGTGCCAGTTCTGACTCCTGACAGGTATTTTACACTTGATACCGACAGGATCAATGAGGTATACGACAGATTCGGGATACCGGTAAAGCCCCAGAGACTTGTCAACTCGGCCGATATAGCCGAAGCCCTGAAGCTTGACGGAAATGAGCTCGACAGGTCTGCGGCGGACCTCGGCGATTTTATTACCGGAATAATCGGAGAAGGGGATGTCAGCTACGGCGGAAATACGGAGCTGACGCTTTCGGGAAGGAAGGCCGCCGGCCGTGAGGTGCTGGTGAAGCTGGACGGCAAAAAGAGCGGAGAGCTTTTGAAGGGCCTTGCGCAGCGGTATGCCGCGGATAAATCGCTTGTCGGGCTGACCTACGGCAACGCTGCCGCCATCTCGGAGCTTTTAGGCAAGGCGGGACTGTTCAGTCTTTTTGAATACCTGAACAAAACGGGTACCCTTGTACTGGATGAATCTGAAAAAAAGCTCGTATCCGGCATGAATATTTCATATGATGCCGACGGCTTCACGAAAGCTCTCGCCGATAACATAAACTCTCTGGAATTTCCGGAAGGCATCAATATGAAGCTTGTCATAGACAAAACCGGAGACATACTGGACCGTACGCTGGATACCTCCGTTACGGACATCCGCAGCAAAAAGTCCTATAAGCTCGGCATACATACGGGCGTGAGCGGTATGCCCGTCGAGGACTGCAGAAACAGATTCGCGCAGGTTTCCGTCGGCACTAAGGATTCGGACGGAAAGGACATCCGCAGCTTGTTCAATATTAATTCCGCCTTCACTCCGTCCGGGACAAAAGGGGATGAGAGCGGCAGCATTGATGTTTCCTGGAGCAATGAGCTTGGCGGCGCCCAGCAGGCTGCGACGGAGATAAGGCTTGAGCTTACAAGCAGCACCGACACGCTTACTCTGAAGAAAAAAAGCATCTGCAAATACTCCATGGAAATGAAATATGCCGGCATAGATAAAGGAAACACCCTGAGCGGCGAAGTGAATACCGAGAGCTGGAGCAATAAAAAACAGAAAACCAGGAATTGGACGTCCGGCATTACGATCAATGCGGATATGCCCTCCTTCGGAGTACAGGGATTTTCGGCCGTCCTGAAGCTGGCAAGGGAAGACAGGCTGGAGCTGGAAGCCTTCGGGCTTCCGTCCGTCAACGCTTCCCGCACTGTGAACCTCAATACGGCGAGCAAGGAGGAGCTGGACAGGGTCCAGGAGGAGATACTCGCCTCATTCGGGGTGTTCTACATGACAAACAAGCCGATTTTCGATGCTTTTATGGGTAAATGAATATTCTTGATGGGGGCCGGAATGACTGTTTTTATCACACTTTTAAAGAATGACATAAAGCTTTTCCTAAAGGACTGGAAGGCGTGCGTCATATTGCTTGCCGTACCTGTCCTCTTTATAGGCTTTTTCGCCTGGACGCTGACTCCCTATCTGAATAAGAACAGCTTTGTGGAGCCTTTTTCCATTGCGCTTGTCGACAACGAAGATACCACCCAGACCAGGATGCTCTCCAGGCAGCTTGATGACCTGGGCATTTTCAAGGAAATACTGAGGCTTGACGAAAATGAGGCGAGGGAAAAGCTTGCCGACGGCAGCGTATCCTCGGTAATCATAATACCCCCCGACTTCACGGAAAGCGTCTCCATGGGGGAAAACAAGCCTGTGACGGTGATCGGCAGCAGGGCCGCGCCGCTGCAGTCCTACATTGTCAAAAGCCTGATGCAGAGCGCCGCAAACCAGGTGTCCGCTGCTCAGAGCGCGATCATGACGATCTACCACTATAATCAGAAGGCCGGTCTCAAGGGTGAGGAGCTCCAGAAGCAGTTCACGGATTCTACAATGAAGTTCTTCCTTGAGGCGCTTTCCAGGAGGGAAGTGTTTTCACAGGTTGAGGGGACGCAGCAGTTTGACCTGACGCCCATGGAGTATTTCACTGCGGCTTTGCTTGTGGTTTTCATGATGTTTGCCGGAATGCCCGGCATGAAAATGCTCGTAACGGAAAGAAGCATGGGCATTACCAGGCGGCTGGCGGCTTCGCCCGTGAGAATGTGGCAGATAGTTCTCTCAAAGCTAGTGACCTCACTGTTGCTGGTAATCCTTCAGTTCGGAGTGATAATAGCGCTTACCTCCGCCGTTTTCAATAATTACTGGGGCGCTCCGGTAAAAAACATCCTGCTTCTATTCGGCGGGCTGGTGCTTGCCGTTTCCGCCTGGTCGGTGTTCGTCTCTTCAATAGCGACCTCCCCTGCGGCTGCGGATGTCATAGGAAACCTGGGCATTCTGCTTTCTGCCGTGATCGGAGGGAGCATATATCCGTTGTCGACAATGCCTGAATTCATAAGGGAAATAAGCCGCTTCACAATAAATCGCTGGGCTATGGACGGCTTTATGGTGCTCTTTTCCGGAAACGACGCCCTGAGCGTTGCGAACTATGCGCTGGCGCTTGTGGGGATCGGCCTGGCCTTACTCCTCCTATCGACGGTATTTCTCAAGCTGTGGGGAGGGCGGAGTCAAGCATGAAACTGATAACCGTAACCTTTTATAAACTGAAAATGATGCTGGGAGACAGGCTGTTTTTCACCGTAATGATCATCATACCCCTGCTGATAACCATTGCCGCGGGCTATGCTCTCAGATACGAAAAAAATAACACCATCCCGGTCGCTCTTGTGGATGAGGACCGTTCGGATTACTCGGAGACGCTTGTTCGGGAAATCGGGAAAAAAGAAGGGCTAAGCGTGGCCGAGGTGTCTAGGAGCACGGCCCTGTCCCTGCTTGAAGACAATAAAATCGAGCAGGTATTTATCATCAGGGAAGGCTTCGGGCAGAGTGTTAAAAACGGGGAAGCCAGCGGACTGATAGACCTTTTGAGCTCCCCCTCCTCGTATTCCGCAAACTTCACCTCGGAGGTCATAGCCGGGGAGGCTATCCGGATGATCACCGGGAACATGGCGGCCAACTGGGTTGAGGAGCAGTACAGGAAGCTCGGCAGGGACTTTGACGAAGCCCTGAAGCAGGAAGTGATAAGGTACAATGAAGACCTCTGGCAGCCTAAGCCCTTGATGACCATAGAATACAAGGAGCTTCAGGGGCAGGAGGTGAAAACGGCAGATACAATTGCCATGCCCGCAGCTACAGCCACCTCTGCCGGCCTGATCACTGCCTTTATCATGTTCTACATACTCTTCAGCAGCGGCTGGCTTGTGGAGGAAAGGACGAACGGCACACTGAAGCGGCTTGCCGCAGGCCCCCGTGCGCTTTATCTTTCCTTTACCGGAAATGTCCTGTCCCTGCTGATTGCCGGAGGGATACAGATATTGCTGTTTTCGCTGGTTGACAGGCTGGCCTTCAATGTGGAGCTGTTCCCCGGACCGCTTTCATACCTGGTCTTCTTCGCATACCTGCTTTCAGTCATAGCCATAAGCATGTTCCTTTCTTCCATACTGAAGACGCAGGCGCAGCTGCAGGCCGGGGCGCCGGTGCTTGCGCTGTTGACGGGCTTCGCGGGAGGGTGCTTCTGGAATTTTGTTGAAATGCCGGACAGGGTCAGGCAGCTTTCCCTCTACACGCCGCAGGGCTGGGCGCTTTCGGGCATCAACGGGCTGCTGCTGGACCCCGGGAATGCCGCCGCCGTCTGCATGCCGGTACTGGTATTATTGATAACGGCATTGATTTTACTGCCGTTAAGTTATATTATGATTGTAACCAGAACGGTCAACAGATG
Source organism: Bacillota bacterium (assembly GCA_023415815.1). Lineage (GTDB taxonomy): Bacteria > Bacillota > Clostridia > Acetivibrionales > DTU013 > JAEZJL01. Next base: position 4,497 of record JAEZJL010000345.1, read on the forward strand.
AGAAGTTACATGACGAGGAGAAATTAAAGTGGCTTTTAAGGACAGGCTTTTGAATATATTGCTTTATCCGCAGAGGCTTTTTGCCGGGCTTACCGACAAAAGGCAGATACTGTATGCCGGAATAATCATCATAGGCTTCATCGATCTTTTCATGCCTGACTTCATAGGCACCTATGGATTGCTCTTCACCCATATACCGGCAAGCAGCGTCAGATGGAATATTCTTGCTGCCGTCGGGGTTGTTTTGCTGCTGGGAGCGGTCGACACGGTGTTTTTTTCAGTACCGCTGTACGACCTGTTCAAATGGCTGAAGAAAAAGGAGGACAAGCCCCATAACGCATCGCCTGTAAAGCTGATGAAGGTTTATATCATGTCACACTTTCTTATCGTGCCTGTTAATTGTATAATGCATTATGCCTTTTTCCGCGGTGTGACCGAGAACAGCGGCGTTTTTATAAAGAATTTCTATCTGATATACTTTTTTATAATACTGATCTGGTCTTCGGCTATTGTTACAAGGGGTGTCAATACCCTGTTCGACTTCAACCCCGTTTTCAGGCGCCTGACGTTTATCATCGTGTTCACCTGGAATTTCCTTCTGGGCATGGTCTTTGAGCTTCAGATACTGAACTGGCTGCTGATGCTGTTCAAGCAGACCTGATTCCAGGCAGGACGGACAGGGAGACGGTTGGTTAATAGTAAAATTATTTGTACATAGTGGGATTTTATTTTCACCATTCTTTTGCAGTCCTTATAATGAAATTCACTGTCGGTCGCTTTCATGCGCCATAAGCTTTTCCGGAGAACTGTCCCAATATCATGTATCAGCGCATAATATACACGGGGTGAAGTTTAATGGATTTGAAAAGCAAAGCATCCGAGCTGGCCGAGGCTCTGAAGGCCACCGCCGAATTTGCGGAGCTGAAGCAGGCTAAGGAGGCTGTTGACAGGAACAGAGGATTAAGAAGCGAGATTGAAGCTCTCAGGAGGAAGCAAAGGGCGCTTTTTTCCGGCAGGCTTTCCGCAAACGAAGCGGAGTCCGGAATGGCCGAGCTTAACAGGAACTTCGGACAGCTTACCGGAATACCGGAATTCGACAGGTATATGGAGGTATCCGGGAGATTCAATGAGCTATTGAACCGCATATTGAGGCAGATAAACGAATCCGTCGAATCAGGGCTGAAATAAAACGGGGCAGCTCTTTTCCGGAGCCGCCCCCTATTTTCCGCCTTTTCCGGTTTATGCAATTTAAAAAATATGAAATCCAAAGGGGAAAAAGAACGGGGAGAAAAACGGGAAAAAGAATGGCCTTATAAACGGCCTCCCCCCGAAGAAGAACTGCCTCGGGTCGTCCTCTCTGCCCGGATATCCCCCTCCCGGAAAGCCGCCATATTGCGGATAACCCATGTACGGATGCATCCACCACGGGAAAGTTCCGAAGGGATATACGCCGTACGGATAGCTGCTGTAGGGGAAGCTTCCGTAATGATATCCGGGCCGGACATCGTATTCTCCGTCCTGAATGACGTCGGGCCTTGGTAAATTGTTATCATCCATATATATTATACCTCCCTGCCTTGCACACATGGATAAACCTTATATAACATAATATGAGCTGCCCGATCATTGGGTTACATAATATTCTGCGCTTGCAACTTATTTAACCGGATTGAATATTATATAATAAATAATTTTGAAGGATTGGATAGTATGGACTCTATTTATAAAAATCCGGCGATAGTGGTGACGCAAAAGCTTCCCGTGCCTTACCAGGATGCGGATATCAGCTATCCTGTGGTGACGGGGCTCCAAAATCCCGCCGTGCAGCAGAAAATAAACAGGGATATACTGATGCTGGTTTATAGGCTCATTGCCATGCAGAACGCCCAGCTTTCAAGCCAGGGCTACACTAACCCCGAAATCTCCGTAACCGGCTGGTACGAGCTCAAAACCAACGAACGCGCGGTCCTGAGCCTGACGCTTGGCAACTATACGATTGCGCATCCCGCCGCGCACGGGCTCACTATTATAAAATCACTGAATTTCGATACCGAGACGGGCAAAGACTACCTTCTGAGCGAGCAATTCAAGCCGGGCAGCGATTATGTAAAGCGGCTGTCGGATATCATCAAGGTCCAGATAAAGCAGAGGGATATAACGCTGCTGAACGGCTTCGAAGCCATAAAGCCGGAGCAGGATTACTATCTTTCCGACAAGGTGCTTGTGATCTATTTCCAGGTTTATGAGATTGCCGCCTATGTTTACGGCCTCCCGGCGTTCCCGATATCGGTGTACGATATCCAGGACATCATCCGCGAAGGCACTCCGCTAGCCAGGGTCGCCATGGGAGATTAGCAAATGGGGGACAGTTCTCCAAAACCGTCAAGAAATGCCGGGGACAGTTCTCTAAAATCGGGAAATTGAAAAAAATAGAGAACTGTCCCCATCCATTTTCCCGCTTTCCTTTGCTGATTCCCATTTTCCCATGTTCTGTGCCCTTGACAATACACTCGGCCTTTTATACAATAGGCATATATGAATGTCTCGGTGGCCTAATGGATAAGGTAGCGGATTCCGGTTCCGCTGATGCGGGTTCGATTCCTGTCCGGGACGCCATGGAACAAAAGGTTTTCAGAGGTGTACACTTTGAAAGCCTTTTGTTTTTACACCATTTTTACACCATCCCAAATTATTTTTAGCCCTTTTCAGAATTTTCTTGAGTTTGTTCATCGCTGCTTTTTTCGTGTCAGGCAGCACATGACTGTATAGGTCGAGAGTCATCGTAATGCTGGAATGTCCTAAAAGCTCCTGCATAACCTTTGGGTTTATTCCAAGCTCCAAACCCCTGGAGGCAAAGGTATGCCTATATAGTATAATAACGACAAAAGGGGCAACCGTGTAAGCAAAGTGTTTCCAGGGCTAGTCGCTATTTTTTTCCACATGAAAACTAACGGAAAAACTATGTGGAAAAGCCATCTGTTATGCAAGCACCGAGAATATCTGGAATATCTATCTACATAAATATTCCTAATACTTTTCATTTGACCTTCGCATAATAATCCCATATAATTATAGTGGGATTATCCCACGGAGAGGTTTTATTATGAGTGATATCTTAGCAAAAAATATTCCACTGACTGTAGACAATAAGGGAAGATTAACTATACCAAAGAATATACGTGAAGCTCTGCACATTGAAAACGGCGACGTGCTTCTTTTAAAGTATGACTCTAAAGAAGGTATTTTGCAAATTGCCAGAGCGGTACAAAACCCTATCGAAGCTTTAAGCAAATATGCCGATAAGGAGCTTGAGGCCGGACGAACGAAAAACATCAGGGAATTACTGAAAGATGGGGAATAGGAAGTATATGTAAAGGGCGTTTTGTATATGGAAGAAAAGATTCTTGTAGTTGACGACGAAAAGGGCATTGTAAATGCCATAGCTTATGCCTTCCGGAAGGAAGGCTATGTTGTTGAAACGGCAAATAACGGGCAGGAGGCGCTGGACAGAATTCCAGGCTTCTGTCCCCATGTTGTGATCCTTGATGTGATGATGCCCAAAATGAGCGGCCTCGAGGTTTGCAGGAGGCTGGATGCTAAAAAGGATCTGGGAATTATCCTGCTTACGGCGAAGGATGATATCGTCGATAAGGTTTTGGGCCTGGAGCTCGGTGCGGACGATTATATCACCAAGCCTTTCGACATGAGGGAGCTGATCGCCAGAGTAAAATCCATCCTCAGAAGGCTTCAGAAAAGCTCTGACGGTGAGCAGCTTCAAAAAATCGAGGCAGGCGATCTGGTCATTATCCCAAAGCAGCGGAAAGTGATCCTTTGCGGCGAGGAGCTTGAAATGACCCCCAAGGAATTTGATTTGCTGGCTCTCCTGATGTCAAATCCCGGGAGGGTATATGAGCGGGGCGAGCTGCTGGACCTGGTGTGGGGAGTGGAATACGCGGGAGGCACAAGAACGGTGGATATCCATGTCCAGAGACTGAGAAGCAAGCTGGGAGAGCGGTATCAACACCTGATACAGACGGTATACGGCATCGGATACAAGGCACTCGGAGAATGATATGAAAATAAGTATCAAGGTAAAATTAAGCGCATTTCTCGCTGTACTCTTGCTCGCGGCCGTAAGCATTCTAAGCGTTCTGGTGCTGCAGGGAATCCGGGACAATCAAAAACAGCAGTACGAAGAGTACCTTGTGCAGCAAGGGGAGATTGCAAGCAATTATATAAAGCAGACCTATCTTATGGAATCTATAAAGGACTCCGATGAATTTCTCAAAGCCCGGGCGCAAGAGCTGGCAAAACGCTTTGAACTGATGAACGGAATGCATGTTATACTTTATGACATGTCGGGAAAGGAAATATCCAATTCCAGGCCGGCTGCCGGTAAAACGGATGTGAGCGGCCTGCTTGAATATGCCCTTCAGGATAAAAATGCCTATGCGGAGGAAGGAAACGACATCATTTTTCTTTCGCCTCTTCACAATTCGAGCGAACAGATCGGCGTCGTCCAGTTCAGCTATTCGATTGAAAAAAATAGACGCTTTTATGAAAGCATAAAGTATCTTTTCCTGTACGCGGGCATTTTTGTTTTTGCCGTTTGCTTCATTGGCGCATATTTATATGTCTATCCCCTGGCACGGGGAATTTTAAAATTGAAAAATGCCGCGCAGAGGATTGAAGAAGGAAATTACGCCGACGCTGTCCGGTTAAAAAGGAACGACGAGCTGGGGGAGCTGAGTCGGGGCATTTATTTTATGGGCCGCAAAATCAGGAAAGACATGGACGAAATGAAGGAAGAGCAGAACAAGCTCAATCTGGCTGTGGAAAAGCTCGAGATTCTTGGGAACCGGCAAAAGCAGTTTATAGGTAATGTTACCCATGAGTTTAAGACTCCCCTTACTGTCATTAAAGCTTATACCGATTTGCTGGGCATGTACGCGGAGGACAGGGACCTGCTTGCAGAAGCCAGGGAGAATATTGATAAAGAGACCCGGCGCTTATCCGCTATGGTGGAAAAGGTGCTTGAGCTGTCATCCCTGGAAAAATACGATTTTGAATTGCGGAAGGAAGAGGTCGATATTTACGAGGTGCTGACCGAAATCTGCGAGCACATGAAGGGGAAGATCCAGAAATTCGGCCTGCATTTGCATACGAGTCTCGAGCATCACAGGATCATGGCGGATAAGGAAAGCCTTGTGCAGATATTCATCAATCTTATAGATAATGCCATAAAGTATAACCGCCCCGACGGAGAAATATGGGTCGCCTGCGGCAGAAACGGGAATTGGCTGCATGTACTTGTAAAGGATACGGGCATAGGAATTCCGCCGGATGAAAGAGATAAAATATTCGAGCCCTTCTACAGGGTGAATAAGGACCGCTCAAGCCAGTCCGGCAGTACGGGCCTGGGGCTGGCCCTTGTGAAAGGGTTAATTGAAAAGCACGGAGCGGCCATAGCGATTCTTGACACTGAGGAAGAGGGGACGGCTTTTGAAATTAAATTTCCTATTCAGTAAATGTTTACAACTTTGAAACAATTGTTTATCCTGCCGAAAAATTTATTTTATAGAATTGCTTTATAAAATAAAACGGGATGTGAGAAATATGAACAAGTATAAGAACAAGGGATGTATCGGGGCGGCATTGTTAGGGGCGCTTGTCCTGTTCTCCGCCAGCGGCTGCGCGTCCAACGGGCGCGAGGAGATCTGGCGCGGCGATAAGAAAATAACGGTGCTGGATTCAAAAACCCCGTCGGAAGCCGTAAATACGTCATTGGCCGGCGATTTTAGTATTGAAAAAATCGACAGGTACGAAGGCGTGAGAGGCGAAGACTGGCTAGGCGACGAATCTATCCTGATCACCAGGGAAAATCAGGAGCTGGAGCCCATACGCGTCTTCGACCAGATGAGCCTGATCCGGAACATGTATTCCTATGACCTCAAATCCGGGGAAGAAAAGCCGATGTCTGAAAAAACGGAATATATCTGGGCGCCCATCGTATCTCCCGACGGCAGGCACATTTTTTACGAAAGGTTTGAAGCCGGGAAATACACCGGACTGATTTCGGACCTTGAAGGCAATGTAAAGGCTGCCGTCGATACGGACGCCGCAAAGGGCTTCGCCCTCTCCTTCGATCAGGCGATGTGGACGGACAATGAAGAGGTCGTCGTTCCGTCTTCCGGCGAGGGTGTCTGCCTCATAAATGTAAATTCAAAGGTAACGGAGATTGAAGGCATCGGTCGGATGCAGACGGACCGTGCCGTAAAAGTGCGGGATAAAATATACTATATATCCACCGATAGAAATCTGGTCGAATATGATATAGCCAGCAAGCAAAGCAAAGCGGTCAAGGACAATGTGCTCGACTTTGAGTTGTCTCCGGAAAAAGATATGTTCGCTATTCAAAAAAAGGTGGGCGAGAGCAGAAATGTATTGGTTCTGACCGACCTGGCAGGAAGTGAAAAGGAGACGCTTGCGGAGGCGAAGGCAATATTCGGGATCAGCTGGTCGCCGGATCAGGGCAGGCTGGCATACCTGATGACTTCCGAGGATGAAAGCAAAAGCGGGTTGCATGTAATGGATCTGAAAAGCAAAGAAGACCTTTATGTTTCCCGCGATTTCCTGAATGCAGACAACGGCCTGAAATGGAGCCCGTCCGGCAAAAAAATCCTTGCGAGCATCGGCGAAGTAAAAGATATGAAAGTAATAGACAATACTTATGTTGTTACAATAAATTGATTTAGAGAGCATACAAGCGGAACGGCAAATTTAAAACATTAAAGGAGAATAACGATGATAAATAGATTTAAAAAGAATAACCTGATATTGCTGGGGAGTGTAATGCTTGTTATTGCGGCAGGCCTGTCCGGCTGCGGCTCCGGGGAGCTGTCCGGGCAAGCTGCGGCGACGAATGAAGCGACGGCGGTGAAGGATGCAAACAGCGGGGGCGCCCAGGATGCCGGAAAAACTGCGGAGGAAACCTCTCCCGCAGCTCCGGGAAGCACACTGCAGAGCGTCCCGGAGGGTACAAACGAAGGAAGCGGCGAGCCTGAAACCGGCTCAGAGGCTGACGACAGCAGTCTGACGGGCTATATAAGCCTGATGGGCCTGAACAGGGATGAGCTCGCCGGAAGTTTTGACGAAAAGCCCGGTTCTGTTGACGAAGGAGGACTGGAGTTTAAAAAAGCCGGTATCCGCGTCTGGTTTGATACGGAAACCGGTACTGCGAACCAGATATTTACCGTAAGGAAGGATATCGACCTGAACGGAGCGAAAATAGGCGATAAAACCGATAAGTTCAAAGAAGCTTTCGGGGAGCCCGTAAGCGATAAGAACGGAGATATGCATTTTAAATACAAGGATGTATTTTTATCCGTAATTTACGACACAAGCACAGGAGAGACCTTTGCTTTATACATTTTAGAAAAGGATTTTTAGATTACATAACGGAAACAACAGGAGAGTGCCGGTTTTGACCCGGCATTCTTTATTTGACCATATAAAATAGTTGATATCATTGGCGTATATTTGTATGGAACTGCGAACTACAGAGTTAATACCTGAAAGTGAATTATAAGATGAATATTGAGTTTAAACATGTGTACCCAACTCTAACAATTTGTTTCAGCACAGGTAAATGCTCGACATTTTACAAGCAGGCCGTTTATTATTGTAACCGGGCCGGAAAAGCCATGCGCCGGACAGGCCTGGGAGGCCTGGTACAGGCGGCATATTGTTAAAAACATAACCCTCGACTTTGCGGGACCCCGTATGCTATAATTATTATAGAGCAATTAACAATTATATATCTTCAAATTAATATACTCTTAATAACACACTACAAAGCACATCTTCTTGCAGATAAATGGCTGTGAACCTTGGAAGCCGATACTACACAGACAGAACTTACTATCCCGAAAAGCATATTGATTTTAAAGGAGAAGTGAAGTGTATGTCCTACTTAGCTGAAAGAAGAAAGTATCAGAGATGTGACAATATCGTTTGCAAGGCACTGATGAGCGTGGATGAGTCCAGGTGGGAAAATGTTGAACTGAGGGATATTTCGGCGGGAGGTCTCAGCTTCTATTCGAATTGCAAATTTGACGAAAAGACCAGGGTGTTTTTCAATCTATATGTGTATAATATGCTCTCCGAATTCAATATCAAGCTGGAAGGGAGAGTCATACGGACCGACAGGAACCGGGGCAGGAACGCCTATGCGGTCAAATATGAAAACATCAACAAATACCAGCAGGTACAGCTGGATGAGCTTGTGAAATCCAAGGTGACCGTCAGAAACGCGCTCGAGCATGTGGTGCATGAGGAAGAGTATTCGATATTCCTTTTTCCCAGGTTCAGGTCAAGGACGCATAAAGTCCGGATCAGAAACTATAAATAGTAAAGGCCTTCCGGTCGCAAGGATCGGGAGGCTTTTTTAACGTTGCCGGCGGCGTGTCTTTGACATGCTTATTTTCTTTGTACTTGATATAATATATAATAGAGTCCGGAAAGAATCGGGAGTGTGGATTGCAGATGAAAAAAGTGGAAATTATCGGCGTGCCTGTGGATCTCGGAGCGAACAGGAGGGGCGTGGACATGGGCCCCAGCGCCATAAGATACGCCGGTTTGAAAAACGCCATAAAGGGCCTGGGCGTCCAGTACGGGGATCTCGGGAATATAAACGTGCCGCTGCCGGAAGCGAATGACGAGACGAACGCCAGAATGAAGTACCTGAATGAAATAAACAGTGTAAACAGGGATCTGGCCGGCATGGTGGAAGCAAGCATATCCAGGGGCTGCCTTCCCATAGTGCTCGGAGGCGACCACAGCATTGCGGTGGGAACGGTCCTCGGCACGCAGAAAGCGCTGGGGGGCATAGGAATTATATGGATGGACGCACATGGGGATTTCAACACGGAAAAAACCACCCTGTCCGGAAACCTGCACGGCATGTCGCTCGCGGCCTGCACCGGTGTCGGCGCTCTTGAGATGACCGGCTTCAAGCCTCCCGAAACGCCGTATGTGAACCCGGAAAAGGTATGCATCATCGGCGCAAGGCGGCTGGACCCCGAGGAAGCAGTTCTTCTTAAAAAGGCGGGAGTCAATGTTTTCACCATGGCCGATATCGATATGCACGGCATGAAGGAGATAATGAAGGAGGCCCTTTATATAGTGGAGAATGGGACCGAAGGCTTTCACCTGAGCTATGACATCGATGTGATAGCTCCCAGCGAGGCCCCGGGAGTGGGTACTCCGGTGAAAGGCGGACTTACGTTCAGGGAGGCGCACCTCGCGGCAGAGATGATCTCCGACAGCCGGATGCTGCGCTCTATGGAATTTGTCGAAGTAAACCCGATCCTGGATCACGGGAACCAGACCGGCGAGCTTGCCGTATCACTGATCTGCTCCGTGCTCGGAAAGAAGATATTATAGGCAGGCTCCGTTGAATTTTTACGGATTTGCAGCCAAAGCCGCCCTTCGGCCGGATGGAAGATTCCGCATTTGCGGTTCTTTTCCTCACATGCCGGAGCTTCCCGGCTCTTGAACAGAAACATCATATATTCTCTCCGATTACGGCCCTTCAGACACCTTCTGATCGATAGCTCCCCAAACTGCGTGAACGGCTTGATTAAAAACATATGAATGGCCGCATTCCCTGTAAAATCTTCTTTCTGCCGATGGTATGGATTTAATGACGCTTTTTGTGCTAAAATATCAAAAAGACGGTTTAAAGGATACATATGAGGATAGGCGGCCTTGAGCTTGAAAACAACATATTCCTCGCGCCCATGGCAGGCGTCACGGACATGCCCTTCAGGATACTATGCAGGGAGCAGGGCTGCGGGCTCGTATATACCGAGATGGTCAGCGCCAAGGGTATGCACTACAACGATGAAAAAAGCCGTAAGCTTACCGAAATAGCGGATGGCGAAAAGCCTGCCAGCGTGCAGCTTTTTGGATCGGACCCCGGTCTGCTGGCAGAGATAGCGGGTAAGCTGGATTCCTCCGACGCCGCGGCAATAGACATAAATATGGGGTGCCCCACCCCGAAAATCACCAGGAACGGCGAGGGCAGCGCCCTGATGCTGAAGCCGGCTCTGGCGGGAGAGATTATAAGGGCGGTGGCGGGAGCGGCAAAAAAGCCGGTGACCGTCAAGATACGCAAGGGCTGGGACGACGAACACATAAACGCCGTTGAAATAGCGCAGCTTGCTGAAAAAAACGGCGCAGCCGCGGTTGCCGTGCATGGAAGGACGCGGATGCAGTTCTACAGCGGCAGGGCCGACTGGGATATCATTAAAAGCGTCAAAAACGCGGTTTCGATCCCGGTCATTGGCAACGGAGATATATTCAAGCCCCGGGACGCCGCCGATATGCTGGAATACACCGGCTGCGACGCTGTTATGATAGCCAGGGGGGCGCAGGGCAACCCATGGATATTCAGCCGCATCCTGCATTATTTAAAGACCGGCGGGCTGCTGCCGGAGCCTTCCTTTGAAGAAAAGCTGGGTATGGCCGTACGGCATATGGGCATGCTTGTGGAGCTGAAGGGAGAGCATACGGGAATCTGTGAAATGCGCAAGCATATCGCATGGTACATCAAGGGCATGCGGAATTCCGCGCAGCTCAGGGACAGAATTTTTAAAACGGACACGCAGGAGGAGATAATCGCCCTGCTGACGGAGAATTCAACGCAATAACGCGCATTAAATATTTTTAGTAATGTATGAGGTTACGGACGTGCTTATAAAGAAACAATGGAAATGGCTTACAGTATCAATGATTTTAATTCCGACGGCGGTAGGGCTTGTGCTCTATTTTTCAGGAAAGATTACGGATAGTCCCGGCGGAGGTTCCGTTTTTGCGCCGGACGGCACGATAGCCGCCGCCTCTGAAGGACAGGAAGGTACGGATTCTCAGCCCTTCGCGGATACGGTCGTAAATCCGGCCATAGAGCCGGAAGTAAAAGAGCTTGCGGTAAATACGGACACGAAGGCTTACGATAACGGCATGCTTGTCGACAGGCTGGACAAGGCATCGGATGAAACCATCAGCTATGTTTACGGGCGTTCGCCGGACAATATCAAAGTCGGAAGCATTTACGGTGGAAATTTCACCGGCTCGGGGGAAAATGAGCTCCTTGTCATATTCAAGCTTTCGAATGTGCCGCATGCCGGAGGTCTCGACTGTTCCGTGGCGGCGGTTTACGACAGGGCGACGCTGGGCCTGATCGCCCAGAGGACTTTTCCCGCCGACGAGTGCCGCTTCGAGGTTGTAAGAGACAGTGAGGGCAGGGGATACCTGCTTTTCTGCGGGACAACCACTTACCAGGGAAGCAGCGAGCACACGCTTCAGCTGTTCAAGCCGGGGGAGGACTGGGAGCAGGTCCCGCCGGGCAGCGGCGTTTTCCCGAATAACAACCAATTTTATTACACCTTGCTTTCCGACGGAATGGTGAGCGTCTCGAGGGCCGTTTTCAAGACCGACGGCAGCGGAGA
>JAEZJL010000021.1 GCA_023415815.1 Bacillota bacterium
GCCGTGTAGTGCTCCGGATACCGCGGCAGCTGCTCTAGCATGCCCACCGTGGCGTTCTTTCTGAGCATCCTGCTTCCGCCGTCGCAGCCCTCCAGCCCCGCCATGATCCTGAAAAGCGTTGACTTGCCGGTCCCGTTCCGTCCAAGCAGCCCGACGCGCTCCCCCTGCTTTATATCAAAGGTAGCGCCCTTCAATATGTGATTTGCTCCGTAATATTTCTCTACTTCCCTCAATGCCATCTCGATCATACGACGCCTCCCACCCGGACTATAAATTTTTGCTGCCGCCGGGTCGGAAATCGTTGAGCCCCGGAGCCTCAAGTCTCCTGGCCCTTGCACATCCGGCGTGGCCGCCGAATGGCACAAAATAAAACCCGGGCAAGCAAATCACCCGGGTTACATCCCTTATAATTTCATATATTCGTGAAATGATGATTCTATCCTGCACTGCCGACGGTATATTCATTTTTGGACATAGTACCCCCTATAACAGCCTTGAATGCTGAAATACGGGACACATAATCTGACAATCTGTCCAAAATACCGTTGACCGGAACAACCGATAGCATCATTTCACCTCCTTAACAGAAACAGTTTAGCACAGAGGCCGCAATAATGCAATCGCGGTATTAGAAAAAATTTGCGCAACCAGATAAAATTCCCTTAACATTTATTGAAGTTCCGGGTATAATAAAAGCCGGATGGATTATTTAACAATTAACTAAAGAAGGCGGAAAAATAAATGAGATGGCTTGAAGTAAATTGCTCCGATCCATTAAAAGGCAGCATTAAGATTCCGGGCTCGAAAAACAGCTCGCTCGCGCTGCTGGCGGCCAGCTGCCTGTCCGACGGCACGGTAACCCTGTCAAACATTCCTGAGATTTCCGATATGAAAGTCGTTGCAAACATAATGCTAAGTCTCGGCGCCACGGTAAAAAAAACGGGAGGGACATATGTTGTCAACCCCTCCGGGATTAATTCGGCGGAAATAGACCCCGCGCTTTCCTCCTCGTTCAGGGCCGCCTATTATTTCATAGGAGCGCTGCTTGCGAAGCACGGAAGGGTGTCCATCGGATATCCGGGCGGCGACAATTTCGTGTCGCGACCCATAGATCAGCATATCAAGGGCCTTACCGCCCTTGGAGCGCATGTTACATACCATCAGGATTACTACACGGTGGAAGCCTCCTCGCTCACGGGCGCGGATATATTTTTCGACGTCATCACCGGTGGGGCCACGATAAACGTCATGCTTGCGGCGGCGCTGGCAAACGGCCGGACAACGCTGTATAATGCGGCTAAGGATCCTGAGGTGGTGGATACGGCCATACTCCTTAACAAAATGGGGGCACGGATATTCGGAGCCGGCACCGAAACCATACGCATTCAGGGAGTTACGCGGCTTGAGGGCTGCGAGCATTCCGCGATATCCGACAGGCTCATCGCGGGAGCCTATCTCATGGCCGCGGGCGTCACCGGAGGCGAGCTGACCATTGAGGACGTGATACCCCAGCATCTTGCCGCCTGCACGGCAAAGCTCACTGAAATGGGCTTTAAATTCGATATAGGCGACAGCAGCATCACGGTATCTACGGGAAAGAGGATCAAGGCCGCAAGAATACGCACCGGCAAATATCCGATGTTTGAAAGCGACTTCCAGCAGCCCGTCACCGTGCTTCTTTTAAAAGCCGCCGGGCGCAGCACTATCTCCGACAGGATTTATCCCCAGAGGTTCAACCACTGCGACCAGCTCAACAGGATGGGCGCGGACATATCGGTAAAGAACGGCATCGCGCGGATCAACAGCCATAAGCGCCTTGTGGGGAACTGGGTGCATGCCGCGGATATAAGAGCGGGCACCTCGCTCGTCCTGGCAGGCCTGATGGCCGAAGGCACGACAAGGATTACCGGTGTGGAGCATATCGAGAGAGGCTACGAGGATATCGTGAGAGATTTCAAAAGCCTCGGCGCAGGCATCAGGCTGTGCAGCGGCGAAAACGCGGCGGAAGCAGCCGATATGGACGTCCCTGTCGCAAACCTGGCGCTCGAAAGTTGATAATGGCATGCAAAAGGCCGGGCGAGCGCCCGGCCTTTATTTTTACATTCAGCCTTTATTTCTCTTCGGAGAAGGTCAGCTTTAAGGTTTTCTTCACGCCGTCCCGGACAATCGTCACGTCAACGGTGTCGCCGGCCTTGTAGCTCTTCTTTATCGTATCCAGATCATTGATGGATGCAACGGCTTTGCCTGCTATGCTCGTCAGCACATCTCCCTGCATTATGCCCGCCTTGTCGGCGCCGCTGCCTTCAGTGACATCGGTGATATAGATGCCTACCGGCAGGTCGTATACCCTGGAAATGGCTTCGGTTACATCCTGACCCGATATCCCTATGAAGGGCCTGCCCTTGACATATCCGAACATCCTGAGCTGATCGATGATCGGCTTGGCGTCGTTGATCGGAATCGCAAAGCCGAGGCCTTCAACGTTCGTATCGGCTATTTTGGCCGAATTTATACCGATGATCTGCCCCTGCGAGTTTACCAGCGCTCCGCCGCTGTTGCCGGGATTTATCGCCGCATCCGTCTGTATCAGGTTCAGCGCTTCCGTGTCAAGCGTCCTGTTGAGTGCGCTGATTACGCCTACCGTGACCGAGCCTGCAAATTCCATGCCCAGCGGGTTGCCTATTGCTACGGCGGTCTCGCCCACCTCAAGTTTTGAGGAATCGCCGAGTTCTGCCGCAGGAAGGCCGGTCAGGTCTATCTTCAGGACCGCCAGATCCGTTACTGCGTCTCCCCCTATGAATTTGGCCTTTGCCTGGCGCTTGTCGGGCAGAAAGACCTCAAGCACCGTGTTAGCGCTGCTGCCGTTCTTAGGGTCGGCGTACTGCACCACATGATAATTTGTTATTATATAGCCAACCTGGCTTGTGATTATG
>JAEZJL010000057.1 GCA_023415815.1 Bacillota bacterium
TCCCTGGCCTTTATGAGCAGTCCTGTGTATTCGCTGATAAAATTCTCCGTCAGCACCTCCAGCAGCTTGTCCTTGCTTTCAAAATGATAATAGATAAGCGATTTCGGGACCTTTGCCTCTCTGGCTATTTCGTCGATCCTGGCTCCCTCGAAGCTCTTTTCCGCGAATATTTTTACGGCTGCCTGCAAAATCCTGTTCCTGGCATTCGGAATGTTTGTCCTTGCCATGCACCCACCTTTTAGTACTGAATTTTCAGTTTTAATTTATCATGACGCACGGCAAAAGTCAAGGCTTATATTCAAAGTACTCCTTCAGCTTCCTCGGTCCTGCCAGCACCTCCCTGCCGACATATAAAGCTCCGTCGCTCTTTGCCTTTACCTCCCATTTTACAAGCGTTATTTCGCCTTCCGCGACTTCTATCCCCGTTATGCAGTGCGGGTGTACGCAGCTCCCGTCATTGAAGTAAGGAGGCTCTCCCGGCTCGGAAAACATGGGCCTGTGAGTGTGTCCGGTGACAAGCATCCTGTTTTTATCCGACGCCCATTCGATCAGCCGCTTTTCGAGCGCCGCTTTCTTTTCATTATTTTTGGCCGCGCTTGTCGGGTCGTTTACCCCGTACAGCTCAAGCGGCCTCCAGAAATACCTGACGAGGAACCTGTTAACCCTCCACAGCTTGTAGTTCACATAATCGCCCTGATGCCCGTGTACCAGGAATATCTCTCCGCCCGTTGGCGTATGCCTTAAGACAAGCCCCTCGTGGTGTTTTATGTTATCGAGCGAAATAATGTCTCTCTTTTCCTGGGTACCCAAATAATTATAATAGTTTCTGCAGTAAAACCTTTTTGTAAATCTGCTGTTGTTCTTTACAACATCATGATTCCCGAAAATGGAATAGAGCCTGCCTTCGCTGAAGAATCTGGAAAGGATCCAGAAGGTATCTCCGTGTACGCGGATGATGTCCGACAGGTTTTTATTTTTCCAGAGCTCGTCTCCGTCGCCAATCTCTATATAAGTATAATTTTTATAAAAGTAATGGTTCATGGCTGCATTGTAAATATACTGATTCTTCAGAAAATCGTCCGCCCAGCTCCCGTCCCCCCTGTGGCAGTCGCTCATCAGGATGATCCTTGAGGAATCGTCGATCGGAATCCTCCCGGCTGATTCAAAAACCCTTTCCAAATTGCCCGACGTATATGCTCTGGTAGAGCGGTAAGGCATAAACCCCACTCCCGGCAGTTATTCATACTGCATAATATTATGTATTCAAATGATTTGTGCTTCAATTGATGCAAAGAGGCTTTGACGTTCCGTCAGCCGATTCATAAAAAAACCTCCTGCGCCGTAATTTCCCGGCACAGGAGGCACTTTAACTACCGGCATATGCCGGTATTCGAGTTATTTATTTTATTTTGCCCCTACCTTGGCTTTGTTCTCAGCAACTTTCTGCCGCTGATAATCAATAGCTTTCTGGTAATCTATCGAAACCTTGTAATCCTCATAGTCCTTCCAAAGCTTATCAAATTCTTCGTCGGATTTAGCCATTAACAGCTTCGGCAGTACTTCGCCCCATTTGGTTTCTGCTTTTGCGAGGATATCGCCCTCATCGGTATCAGCGTCCGGTCTGATATTGTCATAAACACCGTAGTGAACCGATTTTCCCTTTGCATATTCGCGATACTGGTTGAACGGCATTCCCGGATCCGGCTCCCACAGGCTGTTCATCGAAGTATTGAACATCCAGATTTCTCCGAATGTATTGTACTGCTTTTTGAATTCAGCCATTTTAGTATTTTTCAATGTATTGACTTCAGGCTTGATAACGGGCTTTCCGTCCACCACGTCATATGTAACGCCTTCTTTGCCGCAGTATAAGGTCTTCTGTCCTTCTTCACTCATGCCCCAGCCCAGGAACTTAATTGCCCTTTCGGGGTTCTTGCAGTTCTTTGTGATAAAGGTTACTTCCCATCCTGAATATCCGGAAACAGAGAACTTCGGAGGGTCAAGCTTGGAGTCTGCGGGACCGTCTACTGATATGTAGATTTCCTCCGGCTTATTTCCATACAGCGCCGCGAGGGGAGCCATAGCGTCCTTCCACTGGTATAACAGCGAGAAGTATCTGCCCTGCTGAATCTTCTCTTCGATCTTAGGCCTGTCGTCAACAAACGCGTCGGTGGGGATATTGCCCATTTCGTGCGCTTTTCTGAAGGTCTTTAGCCAGTTGATGTAATCGGGGAACGGATTTGCGCATTTATAGTCGAAATACTTGCCGTCCTGCTCCCTGGGTCCTGCCAGGAATTCCATCAGCATATCTTCAAATGAAGTATTTCCCGTGCTGTTGAACTGAGCGCCGGCGAACGGGATCAACGGCTGGCCGTTGTCAGCCTTCGGGAATTTATCCTTTGCGGCCTGCAGTGCGTTCAGGAAGCCTTCCGGAGTCCTCATATCAGGCTTTCCGATCGCTTCATAGATGTCTTTCCTGACGAGGAACGACCTGTTTGCCAACACATTGTATTTGGCCGTATCGTCGGGAGTATTGCCGTTGCAGGGATATTTATACAGCTTGCCGGATGCGTCCTTGTACCAGTTTACGATATCCGGAGCGGCAACCTTCCAGAAGTATGGGTCATACTTGTCGGCCAGATCGCTCAATGCATAGGTGTAGTCCTCGGTGGACAGCTGCGGAACCTGGGGCTCGTACCAGCCGAGTGTGACCAGATCGGGCAGGGAATTGGATGCTATCATCGTGTTCAGCTTTTGTCTTGCATCGCCTACAGG
>JAEZJL010000067.1 GCA_023415815.1 Bacillota bacterium
AATGTTGCCCTGCGCAAGCAGCGCGGTACGAACCCTGAGCTTAAGCCTGATATAGGAAATCACGCCGTAAAGCAGCAGTGAGATAATGCCCAGAACCCAGACCGCCGAAAGGACGAACAGATAGACCTGCATTGGATTTATGCTCGCATAGGGCGCCGCCGGCGGCAGATAGGTGTTGACTGCCGAATCCACCCCGCCGATCCCCGTAGCTATCTGCGGCTGAGCCATCATTCCTATATCCGCAGGTACGTATTCCATTTTCCCTGATTTTTCTCCCGCAATCCGCAAAAGGCTGAAGGCGGAGGAAAAGGAAAACGGGCAGACGAGCCGGAACAGCACTATGCCCCACAGGCTGTAAGAGAAGATCTTCGGAGCTCTTTTCAAAAACAGCCTTGCGGCAAGGACGAACAAAATCGCATAGCTTGCCGTAATACTCATATTAACCACATCAACAAACAGACCCTGAGGAAAGTCCACGCTCATCCCTCCTTATGGCTGTCGATGAGCCTTTTCAGTTCTTCCGCTTCCTTCCCGCTCAGGGTCCTGCCGTCCATAAAGGCAGTTATAAAACGGGGCAGCGAGCCGCCGAAGGTCCGGTTGATAAACTGCTCGCTTTCAAATTTCTCCACCTGCTCCCGCTTTACCAGCGAGGTGACCACAGCGCCCTCATTCTTTAAAATGCCGCGCTCGCACAGCTTTTTCAGGACGGTGTATGTCGTGGATTTTTTCCAGCCAAGCTCATGCCTGCAGAGCTTCACAAGCTCGCCGGAGCCAAGCGGCTCGTTTTCCCAGATGAGGCCTGCAAAGCGGTATTCGCTCTCACAAAGTTTTGGTTGATCCATTTCACATCTTCCTTTGGGTCTATATTTATCGACTCGATATATTTGAGTCTATCATTATAGACCTGCTTTGTCAAGAGGAGGATTTGCCGCCGCCCGGCATAAGTATCCGGCACGCAACGACGATTTAGTCCATTTTTAGTCCATTTATTTGCGCCAGAAGCATAGGGCCCTTTATTTTTGCCGCACGGTAGGGTATACTATATGTACAGGTAAATTACAGCTCACTGCGGGACGCCCCGGCTTTGCGGGCTTGTTTACGGCGCTGAATTGCCGAAATGCGGGAAAAACGGAGGAATAATAAGTGGAAAAGCTTACCTTCACAATGGAAAACTATCTTGAAGCAATATACGAGCTTTCCGGCCAGGGGGCGGGAGCCCGGGTATCGGATATCGCCGACCGTCTGGGCGTTACAAAAGCAAGCACCAACAGCGCCATGTCGACGCTGGCTGAAAAGGGACTCATAACCAACGAGAAATACAAGGAAATCTTCCTCACTCCCGAGGGGTACAAGCTGGCTGAGCTCACTTCGCAAAAGCACCATGTGATAAAGCAATTTCTGATAAAAATACTTAAGGTGGACGCTTCCATTGCCGAAACGGACGCCTGCGCCATAGAACACGTCATAAGCTCGGATTCCGTCGCCGCAATGCAGGAGTTCATGAAGGCCTGAGTGCTCTTTAAGTACAGAACCGTAAATTTTGGACATTTTTCAACTTATAATACAACCTGCTTGTTAAGTATGTACTTCATTCGTCAATCGGGCGAATTCTCCGTTTTACTGTTTGTATACTTCACTCGGCTGTACTCCAGGTCGTTGAAGCTCAAGGAAGCATCAAGCGTCTCGGGTGTCCAGGCTTTGTTTTCGTCCAGGCACGGGAAATGCCTATCGGCTTCGTACGCTTTGTGGAATTTTGTTATGTAGACCTCGGAGCAGTACGGCAGCAGCTGCCTGTAAACGGACTCGCCGCCGATGACGAAAACATCCTCCGGCGGGTACTTTGCCAGTTCAGCAAAGAGCTCCTCAAGCGAACCGCAGACAGTCAGGCCCTGCCACTCAAGCTCTTTATGTGTACTCAGGACAATGTTGGTCCGGTCCTTCAGCGGCTCCCTCCCCGGCAGCGACTCAAAGGTTTCCCTTCCCATGACTACCACCTTGCCGAGGGTCATCCACCTGAAAAACCTCATATCCTCCGGAACCCGCTCCAGAAGCCTGTTCTTGAAGCCAATCCCCCAATTTGCGTCCACCGAGAGTATTGCTTTCATACGTTATCTCCTAATTCAAACGTGTGACATATCTCATGCCCCAGAGCCCTTCTTCTTGTAGAGATGTGTCACCGCACCTTGTTCACGCGTGACATATCTCATACCCCGGAGCCCTTCTTCTCGTAGAGATGTGTCACCGCACCTTTCTCACACCGCGACCGGTATATTCTTTATCTGCGGCCCTGCCTGGTAATTCTCAAGCACAAAGTCCTCGACTTTGAACTCATAGAAATCCTTTTTCTCCGGGTTAATAACCAGCCTAGGCGCCGGATAAGGCGTCCGCCGGATAAGTTCCTCTATCAAAGGCACATGCCTGTTATAAATATGGGAATCGGAGATGACGTGGACAAATTCTCCGGTCTCGAATCCGCTTATCTGGGCCATGATATGCACCAGCACCGCATACTGGCATACGTTCCAGTTGTTCGCCACCAGCACATCCTGTGAACGCTGGTTCAGTATGGCATTCAGCTTTCTGCCCGTAACATTGAAGGTCATGCTGTAAGCGCACGGATACAGGTTCATCTCATGCAGGTCGGCATGATTGTACATGTTGACGATGATTCTCCGGCTGTACGGATTGTGCTTCAGGTCGTAAATCGCCCTGTCCACCTGGTCGAACTCCCCCTCTGGATATTTGTGCTTCACCCGAAGCTGATAACCGTAGGCCTTGCCGATGGAGCCTTCTGCGTCCGCCCAGTTGTCCCATATGCGGCTTTTCAGGTCCTTTATGTTATTCGATTTCCGCTGCCATATCCACAAAAGCTCGTCAATAGCCGACTTCAGGTATGTCGGTCTTAGAGTCAATATGGGGAATTCCTCAGACAGGTCGTACCTGTTCACGACGCCGAATTTCTTTACCGTATGCGCCGGAGACCCATCCTCCCACTTTGCCCTGACGACCTCTCCCTCCGATGAAACCCCGTTGTCAAGGATGTCCCTGCACATGGCGGCAAAAATCAAATCAGCCTTGCTCATTCGCTTAACCTCCATTATGAAATGCTATCGCAGAAAAAATCGCAAATCGACTTACCACAGGTCAAATTTTATGTTCATAAAACCCTCATGTCAGGAAGATTCCTGACGAGGACCCTCCCCCTGTGCGAAGGATTTCTCTCCGTCCGCCGCATATTCATCCCGCTAAAAATGCGACAAAAGGAGAACCGTCCCCCGCTGTCTCATATAATTATAATAAAATAAAGATTTATTGCAAGCGGAAGTTTGCTGATGCGCTGATCCGGCGGTTCACCGGGGAATCTTATTATGGATACAGAAAACCTCCGGCGTGATTTTTTATCGTCCCGGAGGTTGGATAAAATTATTTTTCTTTTTGGATAAAGCTATTCTTTCTGCTCCTTCATAAACAGCTTTGCCAGATCAACTGTTTCCTTCATAGATAAGCTTGATTTATCCATCAGACTAATTGTATATTGTATATCATTTGAACACCAGATTAAACTATGGAGTCTGGTTACGGTCCTTGGTCTTTGGGTCATATCCATATAACTCCTCATATCATTTCCCTTTCCCTTTATTACAAATGGATATTTCGCTAAGGGAACCTCTATCCAGAAAGCGTTCATATCATTTACTTTTGTTTTTTTAACCTTGATACCCGGACTAAATACATCCATTTTATGCTTTTCGATGTTTATCGCTATTACCGCTTTACCGGACTCGTAAATTCCGTTGACAAACCTGCCGGATTCATATTTCTCGAGGGATTTAAAGGCTTCCGCATCATCTACCGCTTTATAGCATAAATCTTCAAGACTCTGAGCAATATCATAACCTATCGGCTTGTATAGCACGATTCCATCCGATTTGGAGAGCAATTTATACCCTTTAGAAAGCCGGATTGGCAAAGAGACGTTGAATCCCACCTTATCGGATAATTCCTTATCGCTTAATGTCGTATCTTTTCCGATACTTTGGATAACAGGCGCTTCACTTACAGGTTTTTCTACGATGGTGTAGCCATCCTTGTCAGCCTCGACCACAAACAAAGTCTTGATGCCGTTGAACGCCTCTTCCGCAAACGCCCGGGTTCCCTCTGAAAATGTGAAGAGCAGGACCGTAGATATGATGAGTACACTTACGAAGATAGCTGCTGATTTAAGAGCGCCCCATTTGAAAGCACCGTTTTTGATCTCGTGCCTTCCGTCAATTTCGCCGGTTTGTATACGACGAATGATCCGGCTTAACAGTTCATCGTCAGGCGTGACTTCACCGGCCTTTCTCAACAGTCCATTTTTTATTGTATAATCCAGCGCTTTATTGATCTCCATTTATTCGGCTCTCCTTTCTTTTATAAAAAAGCTCTGAGCATTTTCAAGCGAGCCATCTTCCAGAACCTTTTGAAGAAATTTTCTTGCATTATGAAGCCTTGATTTCGGTACCCTCAAAACACCCCAGCACCTTTGCAATTTGTTTTATTGTCATTTCATTGTAGTAATAGAGGACAATCACTGTTTTCAACTGGGTACTCAGCTTATTGAGGGCCTCATTTACATCAAGCCGGTTTTCATAGGTATCAAAATTTGTATAATACGTTTCATTCTCTTTCACATCGGGGTTTTCACCACCGATGTCTTCAACGCAGACCGTATTCCCGAATTTGGATACCATCTTTTGACCCGTTCTGACCAATATCCTGTAAAACCACGCGTCAAATGTCACAGGATGATTTAATTTTTTAATATTTTTGAAGCATTGTATAAAAGCCTCCTGAAGAATATCCTCCGCCAGTCCCTTGCGTCCGGCAATCAGGTATGCGGTGCCTAAAGCATTGGGACTATACAATCGATACAGCTCGCTGAAGCTTTCCAGATCGCCCTGCTGGCATTGCTTTATCAGAGTGTATTTATCCAAAATTCGGCCTCCTTCCGGTCCGTTTTAACCTCTATATAATAAAAGTGCTCGCCAAGCTGGAAAAGGTTCACTCTCAACACAATTTTACAATATTAAATTTTATTTTTAAATCAGATTGAAAGGGCAGGCATGTACAATTGGAAAGGCAGGGTATGCCGTCAGCTTCTTTTGCTTGGAGCCCGAACCCCTGGAAATTTACGTATGCGTTCGATATGGTATGAATTAATTTACGGCAGGTATTGTTCGAATGTCCGGGGAGCTAAGGAACGGATGTTTCAAGCAAACCCGCACTCTCAGAAAAAACAGGCGCCGCAAATGTGTCCGGCGTCTGTTTTTTCCCGCTTTTGAAGGTCTCTATTTTTACGTAAAGGTATTTTTCCAATCCTTCAGCGGCTCTCCTGCCGACGGTGAACCGGAGGCTTTCCTTCCTATAGCCGCCGTCTGGCAAAATCCGTTTTCACATCAGCCGCCCGCCTGTTCGGGAAATTTCCTTCAGTCCCCGCTTATTCAGGCCCCTAAAAATGCGACAAAAAGAGAACCGTCCCCCGCTGTCTCACGATAGTACCTTGTCCTTGACTTCCTGCACCAGCTTTCCGATAAAGCCTTCAAGCGGCATGGCGCCGAGGTCGCCGTCCTTGCGGGACCTAACGGCTACCTGACCATTTTCCATTTCCTTGTCGCCGAGCACGAGCATGTAGGGCACCTTCTCAAGCTGGGCTTCCCTTATCTTATAGCCTATCTTCTCGTTCCGCAGGTCGGTCTCAACCCTTATCCCCTGGGCCTGGAGCGCCGCCTTCACCTTTTCCGCGTAGTCGAGATGCTTATCCACGATGGGAAGCACCTTGACCTGTATCGGAGCCAGCCACGTGGGCAGCGCGCCGGCGTATTTCTCGATAAGGAGAGCCAGCGTCCGCTCGTAGCAGCCGATCGAAGTCCTGTGTATGACATACGGGAACTTCTTCTGTCCGTCGCGGTCGACATACTCCATGCCGAATTTTTCGGCAAGCAGGAAATCTATTTGTATCGTTATAAGCGTATCCTCCTTGCCGTGCACGTTCTTTATCTGGATATCCAGCTTCGGGCCGTAGAACGCAGCTTCGCCGTCGGCTTCCTTGTAGGGGATGCCGAGCTTGTTGAGTATCTGGCGCATTCTGGCCTGAACCTCTTCCCACTGCTCGGCCGTACCGATATACTTTTCCTTGTTGTTCGGGTCCCATTTGGAAAATCTGTAGGAGACGTCGGAATCGAGTCCGACGGTCTTAAGCATGAAATTTGCGAGGTCCACGCAGCCGGCAAATTCGTCATCCAGCTGCTCCGGCGTACAGGCAAGGTGCCCCTCCGATATGGTGAACTGTCTTACGCGTATCAGACCGTGCATCTCGCCGGAGGACTCGTTCCTGAAAAGCGTGGAGGTCTCGTTGAACCTCATGGGCAGCTCCCTGTAGCTGCGCAGGCGCGCAAGGTATACCTGGAACTGGAAGGGGCAGGTCATTGGACGCAGCGCAAATACCTCGGCCTTTTCATCCTCGAAGGAGGCGGGGTCGCCCATGATGAACATGCCCTCCCTGTAATGATGCCAGTGCCCGGA
>JAEZJL010000087.1 GCA_023415815.1 Bacillota bacterium
ATCTGTATGAAGCCACGGTCAACGGGAATCCGACCGATTTCCAGAATTACTGGGCCGACGAGCAGTACAGGCTCTCTCCCGTGTACACCGATCTTCCGAATGAGGTATATGCGCCTGAAATACAGGAAGCCCTCAATACCGGGTCTGAAGACAAGCTGTCTCCCGGAGCCAAGCCGTATTATAAATACATTCTGGACTTTGAGGCGGGGACCGACACTGGCTCGAATGCCTATGGCACCTGGGGACAGATGTCCAAAGCCGGCTCGCTGCCCATCGCTTTAAAATACAAGGAAGACGGGTCGGTCGTGCAGAGCATTCTCGGGGGCGACAGGCCCGAGGTGTGGGTGCAGAATTTCTCGGCGCTGGAAACCATCATGCTTACGGCGTTTACCGATATCATCACGGGCGCAAAGCCCGTCGACTCCTTCGACGCCTTTGTGCAGGACTGGCTGAAGGCCGGCGGACAGAAGACCCTCGACGAGCTTGACAAAATGTATCCCGCAAAATAATCGCTTAAGCCCATGCACTGCGGCGGGTCGACTCCCGCCGCAGTTTTTTGGGCGGCTTTCCATAATAATTTACAGGTGGTGGTGAACGGGTGGTCATAAATCTGAGACGAAAAGACAGGATATTGAGGGAGCTTCCGCTGTACATCATGCTAATCCCCGCTGTTGTCCTGGTAGCGATATATAGCTATGGCGCCATGGCCGGGGTCGGCATAGCGTTCCAGAAATTTTCAGCGGCAAAGGGCCTTTTCGGATCGCCGTGGATAGGGTTCGACAATTTCAGGACGCTGTTTTCGATGCCGAATATTTGGCCGGTCATCCGCAATACGGTGGTTATTTCGCTTCTGAAGATGATGGGCGGCGTCATTGTACCGGTCGTATTCGCCCTGCTGCTCAACGAGGTTTCCAGGGTTTACGTCAAGCGCACCGTCCAGACGATGGTATATCTTCCGAATTTCATATCGTGGATCATATTGTCCGGTATCTTTATCGATATACTGTCGCCGAGCACGGGCATCGTCAATACGCTCCTCACAGGGATTGGAATCGAACCTGTCTTTTTTCTCGGCGACCCGAAGCTGTTTCCCGTCACGATGATAGTGACCGATATCTGGAAGGGCTTCGGCTTCGGCTCGGTCATCTATCTGGCCGCGCTTACGGGCATAGACCCCGCGCTTTATGAATCGGCTAGGATCGACGGCGCCAACCGCTGGCAGCAGACCTGGCACATCACTCTGACCGGCATTCTGGGCACCGTGGTGCTGATGACCGTGCTGAGCCTCGCAAATATCCTGAACGGCGGCTTTGACCAGATATATAACATGTATAGCCCCGCGGTCTATTCCACCGGCGATATTCTGGATACGTTCGTTTTCAGGCTTGGCATCCAGGAGGCCCAATTCGCTCTTTCCACTGCGGCAGGACTGTTCAAGTCGGGCGTGTCGCTGATTTTCATTGTGGCGTCTTATTATCTGGCTGACAAATACGCCGGCTACAGAGTATTTTGATGGAGGGCAGCAAAATGAGGATGAAGAATTCCGTACCGCGTAAAATATTTCTTGTGTGCAACACTGTTTTCCTGATCCTTGTAGCTATTGTATGCATCGCGCCGTTTATCAATCTGCTGGCCGTATCCTTCTCGAGTAAGATTGCCGTCCTTTCGGGGCAGGTGACCTTCTTTCCCGTTGATTTCACAACGAGCGCCTATGAGTTTATCATGCACAGCGCGGCGTTTGTAAGAGGCCTTCTTATCTCTGTCGAAAGGACCGTGCTGGGCGTGGCGATCAATCTGCTGCTGATAATTTTCACGGCATATCCGCTGTCCAAGTCAAAAGCGGATTTCAGGGGCCGGAACTTTTTCTCCTGGTTTTTTGTCCTGACCATTCTCTTCAACGCCGGTTTGATCCCGTCGTACATGGTGGTGCGCAATACCGGGCTGATGGATTCGGTCTGGGCGCTTGTCCTGCCGGGCGCGCTTCCCGTTTTCAGCATGCTGGTCGTGATGAACTTCATGCGCAGCCTGCCGAAGGAGCTGGAGGAGGCGGCGTACATCGACGGCGCGAGCCATCTCCAGACGCTGGTCAGAGTTGTTTTGCCCGTCTCGAAGCCCACAATAGCCACGGTAACGCTCTTTGCGTTTGTCTCCCACTGGAACAGCTGGTTTGACGGCATGATTTACATGAACACGATTGAAAAATATCCATTGCAAAGCTACCTGCAAACCGTTGTAATAAATCCGGAGGCTTTTTTCCGCAACACCACCAATATCAGCGGCGACCTGTCCCGCTACCTGGGGCTTGTCAACGCCCGCACCACCGGCGCGGCGCAGCTGTTCCTTGCCACCGTGCCCATTCTGTGCGTCTATCCCCTGCTGCAGAAGTATTTCACGACCGGACTCGTGATGGGCAGCGTGAAGGGCTGATGGGGAGCGGGTGTATGCCCAGGGTGGGGACTTAGGAGAAGTCCGGGATTTTCCTTAGGCGAAGCCCCGAATTTCAAAAAAAATATCCGAGAAAAATAGTAATGCGTTTAAATTTGACAATATGACAAAGAAAGGTGTTCCTATGAAAAACAACATAAGCTTCGACGGTTTTATTCAAATTGCAATCACGGTTAAGGACATCCGGAAGGCGGCAGAGACCTGGGCAAAATTCTTTAATATTCCCATGCCGGAGATTCACGATATCCCACCCGCCGTCAACCCCGACCTGACATACCGCGGAAAGCCCGCTTTTTACGGCCTCAAGGCCGCGAACATACAGGTCGGCAATTTCGTCATCGAGCTGCACGAGCCCGACGAGCATGACAGCACCTTCCGCGAGTTTCTGGATAAGCACGGCAACGGTGTGCACCATCTGGGCTTCCAGGTCGGAGAAAGGCGTGACGCGATTATCGGCGAGCTGGAGGAAATGGGCTACAATATGCGCACGGTCGGCTATTATCCCGGCAGCAGCTGGACGATTGTCGACAGCGAGGACGACCTGGGGGTAAATTTAAACATCAAGCCCCGGGCATAGCCGTCGCCGGCTGCATCGGAGTCCGCCAACCCGCCTGACGGGGATCATACGGGATTTTGCAGGAGTCTCCCGGCGCGGGCTTGCGCGGTGGAAATTGGACAGATATGAAGCATTCGCATATATAAAAAGCAGCCGGTAAAATTCCTGCGGGATGATTGACAGGCTGCTTCTTTTTGGAGTAATATTATATTTATAGTTAAGAGGGAGTAGTTTTAATCGCAAAGTCAACATACTGGGGAGGCCGTGCCGAACCTGGCTTTGTGACCGGAATCCGGCAACGAGACTTTTAACATAATCCGGAATTGGGGTTATGTTTGAGGTCTTTTTTATTTGTCTTCAGCATACCCCATGCAATCATTAAATTGAAAGGATGGGTGTCATGCATTCAACAGCAGTCGCATTTCTTTTTTCAGTAGGAGCGGTCACACTTGCCGAGATGGGCGACAAAACACAGCTTCTTGCAATGGCGTTTGCAACAAGGTACAAGGCTTCAAAGGTCCTGCTCGGGGTATTCTTCGCTACGGTGCTGAACCATGCTCTGGCAGTCGCTGTGGGTAACTTCATTACAAAATTCAGCTCGGTTGAAGGCTGGATACAGGGAATCGCCGCATTGTCGTTCATTTTTTTCGGACTGTGGACCATTCGCGGGGATAAGCTTGAAGGAGAGGAAAACAGAAAGACAAGATTCGGCGCGGTGATGACCGTGGCGATCGCTTTTTTTATTGCCGAGCTGGGGGACAAGACCCAGCTTGCCACGATCGCGCTAGCGACAAGGTTTCCTGACAATCCCGCGGGGATTCTTATGGGGACGACGACGGGAATGCTAATTGCGGATGCTGTCGGTATCGTCGTAGGCGTCGTTATGTGCAGAAAGATACCTGAAAGGACAATAAAGCTGGTTTCTGCGGCGGTGTTTATCCTGTTCGGCCTCGTCGGAAGCTACCAGGTCACGACGGATAAGCTCATGCTGAGCGTACCGGCAGCTCTGGGAGTGCTGGTATGTCTTGCGGCGGGAACGGGCATTGCTGCATATTATCTGATAAAAAACAGCAAAATCGCTCCCCAAAGCCCCGCCGTCGCCGAACATTGCAAAGTGCGGGGACTGGGGGAGGGGGACGGGGGGACAGGTACCTCGTCTCAAACGATATAGATAAATATTTCACCATAGCTATTATTAGCAAAATGTAAGCGGAAAGGAATAAAACCTAACCTTTTGCATAATGCCGGAGTGTTGATAGACAAG
>JAEZJL010000092.1 GCA_023415815.1 Bacillota bacterium
CTGCCAGCGTGTACCAGCCGCTCCTGTCCTTCGAGCCTTCGATTTTGTACTGGTATGCCGCTTTATTGCCGGCAAATACGACCTCGGTCTTCCTGACGGCGTCGTAGGCGCCGCCGAGGTCAAGCTCTAGGTAGCGCTGGGTGTCCGCGGCATCGGCCAGCCAGGCCGTCTGGGCGTTTCCGTCAACGGCCAGGGGGGCGTCGGCGGGGTTGCTGCTTGTGGTCGCCGTTACCCAGTACTTTGCGGCAAGGTTACTCTCTACGGGCGAATACTCGGCCGTCCCGGAAAGAGCAAAAACCGGGACGCTTGTACCGACAAACGCCGAGATAAGCACCGTGCAGGCGACCAACAGGGATATTGCCTTCTTCACGTTTCTCATGACTCCACTCCTTTTCCAATTATTGAATGATTTGCACACTATTTCTGTATAAAATACTTTAAGAGTGTACTGTCGAATTAATTATAATAACTGACCTTTTGCATAACTATAGGAAATTTTTTTGACATGTATCAAATTCATTTTCACTTTACCAAAGGGTCTCCATGTTTAAACGGATAAATGGTAGAATAGTCCTGACAAAATATTTTAAAGCGAGGCTTTG
This sequence comes from Bacillota bacterium, assembly GCA_023415815.1. GTDB lineage: Bacteria > Bacillota > Clostridia > Acetivibrionales > DTU013 > JAEZJL01. The sequence continues at coordinate 603 of JAEZJL010000092.1, forward strand.
ACTTTATGGCTTTTTACCGGGTACTGCTTGTAGACGACGAGGATGAGATACGCTCGGGTATCATCACGAAGATTGATTGGAAAAGCAATGGATTCGAACTGATCGGAGATACCAACAACGGTCAGGACGCTCTCGAAATGGCGGAGGCCCTTCACCCCGATGTAGTGCTTACCGATATAAAAATGCCGTTCATGGACGGGCTCGAGCTGTGCAAGCGCCTGACCGCAAGGTTTCCGTCGTGCAAGCTTGTTATTTTTTCAGGCTTCGACGAGTTTGAATATGCCCATCAGGCGATCAAAATGAATGTCTTTGAATATATTCTTAAACCGATTTCGTCCCGGGAGCTCACCTCGGTTCTGCAAAAGCTGAAAAAACAGATCGACTGTGAAATAGAAGAAAAGAGAGACATCGAAAGCCTCCGCGCATACTATCAGGAAAGTCTTCCGGTCATGCGCGGACAGTTTCTCGCCAGGCTGATAGAGGGGCGGGTGTCGCTGGACAAGCTGGGCAAATATGCTCCGCAGTACGGGCTGGATTTTTCTCCCGGCTGCTGGGCGGCGGCCATATTCCGTCCCGAGTATCCCGTCAAAGGCTCCAGCAGCCTATCCGAGAGCATCGATCTGGTACCGATTTCCGCAAAACGGATTATTGACGATTATCTTGGACAGGCTTTCGATTTTAAAACCTTCCTTTACGACGACGATGTCGTTTCTATCGTAAGGCTGGACGGCAGGGAGCAGGTCCTGAACCTTGTCCGGATTGCGAATCTGGCCTGCAAAGAGGTAAAGCGCATCCTGGAATTCACCCTTTCTTCGGGAATAGGATTGGTATCCGACGACGTTCTGGAGCTCAAGCACTCCTATCAGGGCGCTCTGAACGCGGTAGACTACAGAGTGCTTGTGGGCTCGGGCAAAGCAATCTATGTAGGGGATGTGGAATCGGACCTGTCCGCGCAGCTGGAATTCAACGAACAGGACGAGCGGGAGCTGCAGGGGGCCATCAAGCTGGGCACTCCCGAAAATATTGAGGCGGCGGTCAAAAAGCTGATGAAGCGGATACATGATTTCAGGCTGCCTCTGGCCCAATATCAGATTTTTCTGATGGAAATCCAGACCTCTCTTATCAAGCTGGCCCGTGCATACAACCTGGATGTCGACGATATATTAAAAATACATGCCAGAGGTTATGTGCAATTTACCGATTTTACGTCGCTGTCCGAAATGGGAAACTGGTTCTCCGAGGTCTGTATCCGGATCAGCCTTCTTATCGGACGTAAGCGGACCGATTCCACCAAGCTGATCGCTATCCGGGCAAAAGAGTTCATCGACGAGAATTATTCCGACAGCGGCCTGTCCGTTGAAAGCCTCTGCAAGCATCTGCATCTGAGCTCCGCCTACTTTTCGACTCTTTTTAAACGGGAGACGGGAATGACCTTTATCAACTATTTGACAAGCATAAGAATGGAAAAGGCGGCATGGCTGCTGAAATCAACCGACGATAAAACCTACCTCATCTCGCAGAATACCGGCTTTATCGACCCCAACTATTTCAGCTACGTTTTTAAAAGGCATTTCGGAATTTCCCCATCCAAATACAGGGCGGGCGAGGAGACCGTATCATTTAAATAGGGTAGGGCCTGTTCATGCGGGCGTTTGAGGGATATAATATGATTAATAAAACGAACAGAGGAGGCGGTCTTATGCCGGTAATCACTATTGATATCGGGAAAACTTCCAAAGAGCAAAAAGCTGATCTGGTGAAGGAGCTTGTTTCTAAAGCAAGCGACATTTTGAAAATACCTGAGCAGGCTTTTGTAACCCTGATCAGGGAGAATGATTTTGATAACATAGGCAACGGAACAAAGCTGTTGTCCGATATTAACGGAAAAAAACCAGAGTAAAGGTTGGGCCGGTCCCTGCCTTTCTTTTATGGAGGGGGAAATATGAAAAAAGCGGTGGTCATCGGGGGGCGCGGCAAGGTAGGCGGATACCTGGTCCCCATGCTCGTGAAGGAAGGCTTTGAGGTCCTGACGGTGAGCCGGGGCAGGACTCAGCCGTTCCCCGGGGACGGCGTATGGGAGCAGGTCGGACAGGTGTCGCTTGACCGGGACGAGGCCGGCTTTGAAGACAGAATCAAAAATCTGAGGGCTGACGTAGTTATAGATATGATCTGCTTCAAGAATTCAGATATGAAGCGGCTGGTCGATGCGCTAAGGGGAAGCGTCGCCCATTATCTGGTTTGCGGCAGCGTATGGATGCACGGCCACAGCGGCGCGGTGCCCGTCCTGGAAGAGGAATGCAGGGAGCCGCTGGAGGAATACGGCGTCCAGAAAAACCTGATGGACAAAGCTCTGGCGGAGGAATATGCCGAAAGGAAGTTTCCGGGCACGGCGGTGCACCCGGGGCACATTGTCTGTCCGGGCGACGTGCCGATCAACCCGCAGGGCTGCAAAAGCCTCGCCGCCTTTGAGACGCTGAAGGCGGGCGAGCCCCTGTACCTTCCGCACTTCGGTATGGAAACGCTGCACCATGTCCACGCGAAGGATGTGGCCGGCGTCTTCATTGCTGCCATCAAAGCGGGCGGGGCCTCCTTCGGAGAGGGCTTCCACGCGGTGTCGCCGCGGGCGGTGACGCTGCGCGGCTATGCCATGGAGGTTGCAGGCTGGTATGGCAGGCAGGCCGATCTCAGGTTCGAGGACTTTGAGGCATGGAAGGCGCGGATGGGAGAGGAGCTGGCGTCCCAGACGCTTTCCCACATATTGCACAGCCCCAGCGCGTCCATGGAA
>JAEZJL010000188.1 GCA_023415815.1 Bacillota bacterium
GCGTCTGTCTTATCAAATGCTACCGTATATGCTGCCGTAATATTGGGGTTTGTAATCACTGCATCAATTTCCGCCAATATGGCTCCCGCCGTTGTCGCATTGGTCGCCGTAAAGCCTGCCAGCACGCCTTCCGCCGCCGCCTTGGCTTCCGCCAATGTCTGCAATGCGGCTATTACAAGATTTACAGGAATTACCTCCGGCGGTTCGACGCCTTTTGTCAAGGTAATCGTGCCCGTAATACCTCCTGCTGTTCCAGCAACTGCGTCTGTTTTAGCAAAAGGCACCGTGAATCCTGCTGTGATATCAGGGTTTGCAATCGCTGTGTTTACCGCAACCAATACATCCGCTTCCGTTGTCGTATTGGTTGCCGTAAAACCTGCCAATGCACCTTCCGCCGCTGCCTTAGCTTCCGCCAATGTTTCCGCCGCAAATATATTCATCGGCAGCATCGTAAGCAGCATGCACAGTACTATAAGCATTGCCGTCCCTTTTCGTACTCCTATTTTAGCCATGAATCTTCCCCTCTCATACTAAAAATCTAACGCTATAACCAGCACACGAGACAGTCATGTTTATCTGTAACTCAGGAAGTGTTCCAGTTTTTACGGGGATACAGCATATCCATCAACCCTCCTTTGATTTAACTTGGAATGTTTACAGGCTTTATGCCTCAAGTTTTCCTGCTTCAGATCCGCTCCGGCGCCATTGAACATACGGGGTTCTCCGGATACGGATGGTTATGTTGGCCGCCACAAGCTCAATACACGTCAATGGATATTGTGAAGCGGTTAAATTTTAATGAATTGATCGATTTACGGCTGCCACCCTTGGTATGACCGGGCCGGCGGGTACTGCTTCCAGATTTTCTTTTAATCGAGCTTCAGCCCCCCATCATCGGATTGACTGAGATACCCATTTCCAAGCCTATATTCTGAAGTATCCCGACCGGTCATTTCGTCTCCCCCGCCGCCTTGAACATAGCTTGCTCATTCACCGGCATTTATTGATTTGCCGCTCACTTACTTGTAAGCACCTCTTCGGGTGCCCGCTTTTTCTTCCGATTTTAAAAGTTTACGGACTGAAAATTCCCCGGGTTTGAACCAATCTCTCGTTATAAAAGTTTATGCGCTTTAACTTTTACTCTAAAATTATATAACAATAAAATAACATTTTCAATACATATGTAAAATTTTTATGTTGACAGGACGGTTTCTCCGGAGGTTGTCAGGCTGCGAAAAACGGGGCAAAGCCCCGTAGACAAAGCCCGGGGTTGCGTCTCTGTTTTTCCACGGCGGCTTGCAGCCCCTTATTTCCGTTATATTTCCATTATTAATGATGAACAAGGGCAAGGTTGATCGTTGCCCGAGGCATGGCAGCAGCAGAAAGGCCTCGTTTTTTTCACGCGACATAATTATTGCCGTTTATACATAAAGTATCTCGATTTTTGATAAACGATTTGGTAAAAAGTATAAGGACTTTAACATTATATAAAAACATCAATTTCAATTACGAAAAAGTCAGGTGGGTATACGCTTGACAACCGCACTCCACTTCGGACTTAAAATATTATGCGGCTTAAGATTGATCAATTTGCCAGCTTCTTGACAGACCCGAATCCATTCCTTTTTTTCCTTATAAAATAAACAGGTTTCTTAAAGGCGCAAAGACCTGGTAAGCTTGACACTTGTCCTGCGCCTGTAATGCTGCCCTGCATTACGGCGCCCAATACCTGCCGCGCTTTAGGTCCGTTTCCTGAAAGACCCCGTTTACCTCTTTTAAAACAAAAGCGTTTTCGCCTTCAGGGCCCGCCCAGGTCAGGCCCAGCAAAAGGCCTTCGTCCGAATCCGCCAGGAACAGCACCTCAAACAGGCCGGGCCGGTCTCCGGCATCGACTCTCCATGTGGACATCTCGTCATATTTTGCCGGATAATCCTTGAACGCCACCTTATCGTCTTTTATATAGGCGATGCTTGCAAGCATATCGTCTTCTCTTCTCTCAAACGTAAACAGACATATTTTCGCATTCTCTCCGGTCTCGGAAATCAAATCGTCCTCGACGATTTTCCTGCCTTTTAAGGCTTCAATCCTTTTTATAGTTTCCGGATCCACCTTTTTATAATATTCGACTTCCGATTCCGTATCTTTGGTCGATTTCAATTTAATTAAAACCGCCTCATTTATAATCGAATCCTTTGAGAGCAGATATGTTTTGTTTGGGATAAATTTCCCATTCTGCGCCTCATAAACATATCCTGCCATGTTATCAAAGTTGTTCGCCGTCTGCCGCAGCGTGTCCTGGCTATTTGCTTCCTGCCGTCTGACAAACCTTATGCCGACGGTTTGTCCGTTATTTCCTACGGCTGTATTAAACTCCTGAGGGTTTGCCAATGAGTCTGTATTTTCGGTTTGCAGCGTCATGAGGTATTTACCTGATTCGCCGGCAAATCCAAAAACATTTTCCAGGCGTCCGAATTGAACTTCTTCTATGTCGCCTTTTTCTTCCGTTTGCCCGGCTGCCGGCTGCGATGTTCCTGTGACAGCGCTTTCGGCGCCTATATCCATCGTAATGTCCGGAGCGGCCGTTCTGTGTTCCTGTTCCTGCTTTGTGCCTGACTGTGTACATCCACCCAAAAGGATGATTGCCGCAATTAAAAAAACTATGAATATTTTTTTCATCGTGTTACTCGCTTTTCCGATTATAGTTGCCATTCAGCCAGCAAAGCTTCATACCTGATTTTGCAGCATGGCAGTCAGCGGGTTCAGGCTTTGCAAGGCGTAAGGCCGTTCATGCTTCAGACGCAAAAACACGGCTTATTGTTCCGGTTTAAAGCGCCGCGCAGTTCACGGCCGCCTACCGCAGGTCATACCGCATGCGGAACAAAAAGCGCGTCTGCGTTTGCCTGGAAAAGAATATAAAAACAGGGCAATCCTCGTTTGAAAATATGCGCTCTTTTCTTTTTCACAGTGTTCAAAAAATGTAAAAGCAGCCGTTTTTCTTCAATTGTGCTTAAATCTTTAAATGCTACCGCTTTGATATCCCCTTGCCTTTAAAGAAGAGCCTCCAGTCCGAAACCTCTTCTATAAGCAGCCCGGAAGCGCTTTGCATGATCCCTGCCAGCTTGCGGTACGACTGCCGGCTTGCCTGATCAATATCGTCAATCATTGCGCCGATCTGCTTCTCCATCATTTCATACCTCTTCCCGAGTCTGTCGAAGCCTGCCTGGGCAGCGACGGCAAACACCGCGGTGCCGGCGGCCGGCAGAAGCAGGCAAAGCATGTTGAAGAATGTGGAGATTTTTATTCCCATGTACCATACCGGAAATCCCCTGTCAATCTGGTAGAGGAAATGTACGATAACCCTTAGTACAGTTACGGCAATCCCCATATTGAAAAATATGACCCCGCATTTCTGCAGCCTTGCGGCAACCGCCTTTTTCCTTTCCGCCGATTTTCTGTAAAAATTTTTCTGCCCGAGCAGCAGCTTTTCCTTAAAACGTCCAGCATAAAATTCCATGGCGGCATTGTCAATTTTACAGCTGCACAGTCCGATTTTACGTATGATACTCCTGAAGTACCAGTTTACCCAGGAGGCTCTTGAATTAAGCTCATATGCCTGCGCTTTTACCCCTTTAAGCGTAATCCCCATGGGCAAAAGGAATTCAGCCTGCCTCAGCAGCTCGGCCAGTATCCTGTAATCCATTGACTTCTGATGCCATTTTTTCTTTTCGTTTCTGCTGCCTAATATATAAACAAGCAAATAGATGAGTACCGCTTGGGATATAAAGCCCAGCACATTGATAATATCGGGGTTTTCACCCCATTTCCAATAAAAGCCGAAGGCCATCGCAACGCTTGCAAAGAGCGGTATAATATTTCTCAAAACCCCTGCGGAGCGGTAATAGTCGGCATAATATTCTGCGAGAGCATCGGCTTTTTCAAAAAAGGGCCTGAAGAACGGGTCCGGCTTGTAATCCTCATCCTGCCGGGGGCCTTTTTTGACTTCCTTTTCCCGCGGTGAGAAAATTTTCTCCAGGCCCCGGTATAGGAAGGCTCTGTTTTTTCTGTCGGCCCGCTCGCCGAAAAACGTCCGGGAGAAGGGCTCTTCCCCGTCTTCCTCCGGTTCCGGTACAAGCAGCTCCTTCAAATAGCTTTCCAGTGCTTGCTCCCACATAATGTTATTTCTATCTGAAAACATGTATCCGATTTGACTGATATCGTCCTTCTTTATAACAATCACAGGTATCCCCTGTTCACCGGCGAGCCCGACGATATCGCCGGTCCCCCCTGGGCCTGCGGATTGCCTTCCGTCCCAGCAGGCAACCACAAGATCGCTGTGATCGAGCATAACGACGCCTGAGTCCAGATACGCACGCCTGTCATCTTTGCCATGGACGTCCAGCTCGAAAACCGCTGCAGCCTTGTCTGCCAATTCAAGAAATTCATCCTTTGATTCCTGCGTTTCAAAATCCTTCATATAATCCGCTTTGCCGCGGGGCAGCGGGCATTGGATTTCAAAGCCCATATCGAGGGCCGCATGAGCGGCGATCCTGTCGAAGCCTTCAGCAAGGGAGGTAATCACCCTTATTTGGGGCCGGTCCTGACTATAAAAGCCCGTACTCCCGGAATGCGCTTCTTCAACTATTTTCAAAATACGGGCGAATATCTTCTTGCACTGCTCCTTCAGCTTTTGATGATCCATCGGCGCAATGTTCCTGTGGCCTGTTATGCCTATATTCAAAACAAGTCCCGTTCTGTCATTATGCACTCCCGCATCCACTCCTATAGATGAAATAAACTTCACTTTTCGTTATTGCTATCGGCTATAAAGTGCTTTTCATTATCGCGAAGCTCAAATTAAAGCTTTTTCCGGCCTGGTTCCACTAATTATATAATGGCTTATAAAACTTTTCAACACATGGCGAAAAGCTCTCTCCGCTCCTCACGGCAGAGCTCCTTCATCAGGTTGCTTTTTATTTGATGATTTAAATGCCGTATTTGAAAATTAATTTTACGCGCTTGCATTTTGGATTGATTTTTGAAAGTTCATTATGTGAACTGTGATTAACATATGTCGGTTATCAATTTATTCGCCGTTGATGAAAATAAACTTAATAAGTGTCCCTTGCATCCAATATTTACGTTACTTAAGGTCAATCCAGTATATTTCCGTCATTGTTCCCCGTTCTTCATCAAAACCTTCTCCCGCTAAAACGCCGCCGTTTTTTACGGCGACCATTGCCGAGGCTCTGTTGCTTTTATCGCACGAAATCATTACCTTTGACATGTGCAGCGCCTCAGCCTGAAGCAATACAAGCGCAAGCTGCCGTGTCCCGTAGCCTTTGCGCCTTTCCGACGGGCATATCCCGTAACCGATATTTCCGCCGTCTTTTTTCAGTTCTTCCGTCAAATGATGACGCAGCTGAATAGAGCCTATGATTTTATTGTCTTGTTTACGTAACGTGAAATAGGTCGTAGACGGCGTATCCAGCTCTGAAGCTTCCTTGCCTTTTTCAAACTCGAGCCTCTTCAGCCATTCATCGTAATTTTCATAGCGCATAAATCCGCCGCTGCCGTTTATATGTGTTTCTCCGAAGGAGATATATTCCTGCCGGTAGGCCATGGCCTGCTTCTCATACTCTTTTGACGCCTCTGCCAATACCAGATCGTCCATAATGCTTTCCCCTTAATACTAAAACGATTTGAGCCTGTTATATCAAATAAGATACGACATCTTGTGCCTGGAAGTCAATGCTTTTTATAGATGTTTTAGATAATTAAGCTATTCTGCGGATGGCATTATAAAACTTAGTGAGAAGCAACCCCAATTTCAGATTGCTGTGATATGACCGTGCCTGTCAAGCCTCTCAGGGCGTCGACGGCTTTTGATAGCGAAGTGATAATGCAGGTTTTCCCCGGCCCCTTCCGCGCAAACATCATTGCGGCCTTTATCTTCGGAAGCATGCTGCCGGAGGCAAAATGCCCTTCCTTAATATACCTTTCACACTCTTCCACCGTCAGCCTTGAAAGGTCCTTCTGATCGGGCTTTCTATAATTGAGCGACACCTTTTCAACTCCGGTAAGTATCATCAGGATATCCGCATCCACCTCCTCCGCAAGCTTTTCGGCCGCAAAATCCTTGTCGATAACGGCCGAGACGCTTTCCAGGCTCCCGTCCTCCCTCTCGATGACGGGAATCCCGCCGCCGCCTGCGGCTATGACAATGCTTGAATCCCACAGCTCTTTTACGGCGCGGATTTCTACGATCCTTTTGGGCATCGGCGAAGGGACTACTCTTCTCCAGCCTCTGCCCGCATCCTCCTTCAGGATGAAGCCCCTCTGAACAGCCGCTTTCTTTTCTTCCTCCCGGGTATAGAAAGGGCCGATCGGTTTCGTGGGGTTTTTAAATGCCGGGTCGTCCTTGTCCACCACCGTCTGGGTTATGAGCGTAACAACAGGCTGCTTTCTGTTTCTGCCGGCAAGCGTCTGCCCAAGGCAATGCTGGATATGATAGCCTATATAGCCCTGGCTCATTGCAACGCATACATCGGACGGCATCGCAGGGGTCACGTCGGCTGCGGCCTCGGAGGCAAGCAGAATCCTCCCGACCTGCGGCCCGTTTCCGTGCGTGATGGCCAGCTCATACCCAAAGATGGATTTAATATCGGCGATGACCTCCGACGACCTTTTGATTACTTCCATCTGCGCTTCCGCGGTCGCAGGTGTATGCGCTTCCTGGAGAGCATTTCCTCCCAGCGCGATAATAAGCTTTTTATTTTGACCCATCCGCTTCCATCCGCCTTCCATCCCGAATAAATCCGTCCGGCCTATTTCGCCCTCGGAATATACTGACCGTAGCCCGGCTTCCCCAATACGGCGCCATCCTTTGCGATGACCTCTCCGCGCAGCAGGGT
>JAEZJL010000195.1 GCA_023415815.1 Bacillota bacterium
GGGTATCAGCGTCAGCAGGGCCAGCCTGACATTCATAAAGAACAGGATGATAGCAACTCCTGTGATTATAAGAATATTTGTTATAAGATCAGGGAGCGAATGTGCTATAAGAAGCTCAAAGGTAGCCGTATCGTTGGTCGTCCTGGACATCAGCTGGCCGGTCTGCTTATCCTGGTAATATCTCAGCGAGAGCTTCTGCAGGTGGTCGTAGACCCGCACCCTCATATCCGCTACAAGGTTCCATGCGGCAAGGTGACTGAGGTAATTGTTCAGGAACTTGAAAATCACCCTTGCGGCATAAGTCCCGGCAAGGATAAGGGCGATATTGAGTATGTAGGTCATTGAATTGCTGCTGAAGCCGCCAGTCAATATGGAAACCAGGTTCTTTATCAGCCAAGGCCCCAGCAGGTTCAGCACGGTAATGGCAAGCAGGCTTACGCCTGATATGATGAGCAGATTCCAGTAAGGCCTGGCAAGCTTTACAAGCCGTAAAAGATTCTTCATTTTTACCCCCATCCATAATATATATAAGCCGCACAAATGATTTTATACAATGTATGAATGAAATTTGTACAGCAGCCTGTATTAAGGTAATATAAATGCAAAAACTTATGCATCAGTTCTTTTTGTATAATATTTAACAAAACTAAAAAACGGCAGGCTTGTCAACCGGCCGTTTTTTGCTCGGATACTTATATTCTTTCACATGCGGGAGGCATTGTCAAGCTTATGCGCCGGCCTTATTACTCCTGGAAAAGCGGCGTGGAGAGATATCTTTCACCGGTATCCGGCAGGAGGACGACGATGTTCTTGCCTTTGTTTTCGGGACGCTTGGCTATCTGCGTAGCTGCAAAGGCGGCTGCCCCGGAGGAAATTCCGACAAGCAGGCCCTCGCTCTTTGCAAGCTTTCTGGTCGTCTCAAAGGCCTCGTCGTTCTTGACCTTGTAAATTTCGTCGACAAATTCCCTTTTGAAGTTGTCCGGTACGAAGCCGGCACCTATACCCTGAATCTTATGAGGTCCCTTGCTGCCGCCGGAAAGCACCGGCGAGTCAAAGGGCTCGACCGCTATGATCTGCACGCCGGGCTTCCTGCCCTTCAAAATTTCGCCGACGCCCGATATGGTGCCGCCCGTGCCCACGCCTCCTATAAAAATGTCAACCTGTCCGTCGGTATCCCTCCATATTTCCTCGGCAGTGGTCTTCTTGTGGATTTCCGGATTGGCGGGATTTTTGAACTGGTCCGGTATAAAGGAACTGGGTGTCGCTGCAGATAACTCCTGCGCCTTTTTTATCGCCCCGCCCATGCCTTCCGTACCGGGGGTGAGGACCAGCTCGGCCCCGAGGGCTTTCAGGAGGTTCCTTCTCTCAATGCTCATCGTTTCAGGCATTGTAAGTATGAGCCTGTAGCCCCTTGCCGCCGCGACGAAGGCCAGGGCGACGCCCGTATTGCCGCTTGTGGGCTCTATGATCACCGTGTCCTTGCCGATCAGGCCCTTTTCTTCAGCATCCTTGATCATTGCATAGCCGATCCTGTCCTTTACGCTGGACGCGGGGTTGAAATATTCAAGCTTTGCTATAAGCTTAGCCTCCAGCTTGTTTTCCCTGTTGTAATTCGACAGCTCCAGCAGCGGTGTGTTTCCGATGAGATCGGTCAGGTTTTTAGCTATTTTGGACATATGCTCGCCTCCATTATTTAAATTATATTTAGTATTCCCATATGCAGGTTCTGAGCCACAGCTCAATTCAATATCCTTTTAAAATCTTCAATGAGAATTCAGCGCCCGGTCGAAATCCTCAATAAGGTCTTCGATTTCTTCCAGCCCGACGGATATTCTTATCAGGCTGGGAGTAATTCCAAGCCTCTCCCTCTCGCTCAAGGGTATGGACGCATGCGACATCCTCACGGGGTAGGATACGATGGTTTCCACGCCGCCCAGGCTCACGGCTACAGCCGCGGTCCTCACATTTTTCATGAAGGCCGACGCCTTTTCCACGCCGGCGGTTTTAAAGGAGAGCACGGCTCCGGCCCCCGCAGCCTGCGAAAGGTGGACTTCCTTTCCCGGGTGTCCCTCCAGTCCGGGGTAGAATACCTCCGCGACGTTTTTGTTTTTCTGCAGCCATTCGGCAAGCAGCTGTGCATTCTTCTGCTGGTAATCCAGCCTTACCTTCAGGGTTTTCAGGCCCCTCATCAAAAGCCAGCTGTCCTGCGGCCCCAGTACTGCACCGAAGCCGTTCTGCACCGCGTACACCTTGCGCGCAAGCTCCTGTCCCTTCACGACTACAAGCCCTCCCAGAACGTCGCTGTGGCCTCCGATGAACTTGGTCGCGCTGTGGATGACGATATCCAAGCCGAGCTCAATGGGCTTCTGCAGGTAAGGCGACATGAAGGTGTTGTCTATGATGGACAGCAGTTTATGCTCCTTCGCTATTTCCACCGCGCCCCTGAGGTCAGTGATTTTTAATAGCGGGTTGGAGGGCGTTTCAAGGAATATCGCCCTGGTGTTTTCCTTTATGCTGTTCCGCACCCCGTCCAGATCCGAAGCGTCTACAAAGGTGACGTCCAGCTTGAAGCGCTTGAAGAAGGTGTTGCAGATTCTGTACGTGCCGCCGTAGACGTCCTCGCAGACAATGATGTGGTCGCCTGCCGAAAAAATCGAGAGCACCGAAGAGGTCGCGGCCATGCCGGACGAAAAGGCAAAGCCCCTGTCGCCCCCTTCAAGAATCGCAATAGTTTCCTCGAGGGCTTTCCTTGTGGGATTCCCCGAACGCGAGTAGTCGAATTCCCCCGGGTGGTCCATGTCCGCCTGGTGGTAGGTGGATACCTGGTATATCGGTATGCTGAGCGCACCCGTATGCCTGTCGATTTCATTTCCGTTATGTATGAGCCTTGTTCCGAATTTCATAATCTTCACTCCAATGCCTGTTCAAGGTCTTTAATTATATCTTCAACAGCTTCAATCCCTACCGAAAGCCTTAGCAGCCTGTCGGTCACCCCTATCCTTTCCCTCATCTCCTCGGGTATGGCCGCATGCGTCTGGACCAGCGGATAGGTTATAAGGCTCTCAACACCTCCGAGGCTTTCCGCGAAGATGATGACCCTGACCCTTTCCAGCACTCTTTCAACGACGGCCCTGTCCCTGACGGAAAAGGAGATCATCGCCCCGAAGCCCGAGGCCTGGCTCCTGGACAGTTCATAGCTTTCATGCGCCGGCAGCCCGGCATAATATACCTTTTCGACATTTTTGGCGGTGAGCAGCCATTCCGCCACCTTCAGGGCATTCTCCTGCTGCTTTTGAAGCCTGACACCCAGGGTCTTGATGCCCCTGAGTATAAGCCAGCTGTCAAAGGGAGGAAGCACTGCGCCCTCGGATTTCTGGACGAGCTTGATGCTCTCGGCAAGCTTTTCGTCGTTTACGACAATCAAACCTGCAAGCGTGTCGTTGTGCCCGCCAAGATATTTTGTCCCGCTGTGGAGCACGATATCCGCGCCCAGCTCGAGGGGGCGCTGGTAATAGGGCGTAAGAAACGTGTTGTCGATAATGGAAATCATTCCCTTTTCCCGGGCAATCTCCGACACTCCCCTTATATCGGTAACCTTCATCATCGGATTGGAGGGCGTCTCCGCAAAAATCGCCCTGGTGTTCTGCTTCAGGGCTTTTTTAACCTGAGGCAGGCTGCTGGTATCGGTATAGGTGAATTCCAGCCCGTACCGTCGGTAGATTTCCTCAAACAGCCTGTAGGTGCCTCCGTAGAGGTCGTTCGACACAACGATATGGTCGCCCGGGGAAAGTGTCAGCATTAAGGTGGAAACTGCGGCCATGCCGCTTGAAAATGCAAAGCCGCAGCGTCCGTTTTCCAGGTTGGCGACGGTATTCTCCAGCTCCTCCCTTGTCGGGTTCTGAAGCCTGGAATAGTCGTAACCGGTGGACTGGTTGAGTCCGGGGTGTCTGAAGGTCGCGCTCTGGTATATGGGAAAGCTTACTGCTCCCGTGTTGGGGTCAAAGCCCTTGCTGCCGTGTACTACCTTTGTTTCGATTGAATATGCGTTTACATCCCCAATGGGTTTTCACATCCTTTTCTGATATGCTATATTGTTTATATTATTGCAACTGCTTCGATTTCTATAAGCGCATCCTTGGGAAGCCTCGCAACCTCCACGCAGGACCTGGCAGGATACGGAGCTGAAAAAAAGCCTGAATAGATCTCGTTTATCCTGGCGAAGTCCTTCATGTCCTTTATAAACACCGTTGTCTTGACGACCTTTGAAAGCGCGCTGCCCCCGGCCTCGAGCACATTCTTCAGGTTTTCGAGCGCCTGCGCGGCCTGCCCTCCGATATCCTGCGCCTTAATCAGTCCGGTCGCGGGATTGATCGGTATCTGTCCGGAGGTATACATAAAGCCTCCGAAGACGGCAGCCTGTGAATATGGGCCGATGGCAGCAGGAGCACTGTCCGTTGTGACAGCGTTGAATTCCGTTTTCAAATCACTCTCGCTCATCTTTTCTCTCCTTGATATCATAATATAATATTTATCCTATATCAATACTTGGAATTTGGATATTAAAATCAGATATAAAAAACAAAGCTGCTTTCCCCGTTCATGCTTCTGTACTCGTTTGCAAGGTCCTCGAGCGTTATCGAATCAACCACCTGATTCAGGCATTCGTTCATCTTGTCCCAGACATTGACCTTGATGCAGTTCTGAATGTTATTGCGGTAAACGTCCTTATCCGAGGGGTCCTCGTCTACCACGGAAAGCTCGCCTTCAAGCGCTCTCAGAATCGTACCCGCTCTGGTATTGGAGGGAGCTTCGGATAAAACGTACCCGCCCTGGGCGCCTTTTACGCTTTTTACCAGGCCGGCCTTCCTCAGTATGGAAAATACCTGCTCAAGATAGTTCTCCGATATGCCCTGTCTTTCAGCTATACTGTAAAGAGATACATGGTCCCCGGACGAGTTGACGGCAAGGTCAACCATGGCACGCAAACCGTATCTTCCTTTTGTGGATAGCTTCATAAGCGTCCTCCCTCTCTTATGTCCAACTAAACCTATATGTTTAAATAATACATTGAATTCCGTCTACTGTCAACTTCTTCTATTCCACAGGTGCTTTCTCATGTCCACGCAGCCGTTTTCCTTAAAAGCCACGCCTTCCATCTCAAGCATTTCCCGCTGCCTGCAGCAGCCCCCGAATGCGTATGCCGGCGCCATTTCCCCCGCCCTGTTCACAACCCTGTGGCATGGAATATCGACATACTCCGGCACGCGCCTCATCGCGTCGCCCACCGCCCTGGCGGCCAGTGGGTTGCCGAGCATCGCGGCAATCTGTCCATATGTGGCGACACAGCCTTCGGGTATCCTTGCCACGATTTTATACACTCCGGAAAAGAATTCTGTCACACATTGCCTCCGTCCGCATACGGTGTTAACATCATTTTACCATAGATGCAATCTATACGAAAGAGTATGTCTCTGCTATAATATAAAAGAAGCAGTTATGCGATTCATTCCGGAGGATGCAGCCGATGGCAGAATACAGGAGGCGCTTAACGGACAGGTACGACGGCAGGCGTATCAGGTCGTTGGGCGCATTTTACGCTATTATTCCTTTTATCATGAGAAGCCGTGCCGATTCTCAAAACTATTTCGAGGATAAAATAGAAATCTCCCGTACCGAGGCATATCTGAGGCGCAAAAGAAAGGAAGGCGCCGGCGACATCAATTTCCTGCATATAATGATAGCCGCCATGGTCAGGACGATGTCGCAAAAGCCCGCGCTTAACAGATTCATCGCCGGTCAGAGAATATATGCGCGCAATGAAATACTGGCGTCGCTGGCGATAAAAAAGGAGCTCCGGCCGGACAGCCCGGAAACCACGATAAAGTTCGCCTTCAAGGCAAACGACACCATCGCTGAGATAGCGGAAAGGATAAACAAGGCGATCAGTGAGAATAAAAAGCCTGAAACCAGCAACGACACGGACAAGACCGCCCGCCTGTTCATGCTGTGTCCGGCGATTCTGGTGAGGTTTCTTGTATGGCTGGTGAGAGCGAGTGACTTTATTGGCATTATGCCAGGTATCCTTAGCAGGGTAAGCCCCTTCCACACAAGCTTTTTTATAACGGACCTTGGTTCGCTGGGGATACAGCCGGTGTACCACCATCTTTATGAATTCGGCACCACCTCGATATTCATAGCCTTCGGCTCAAAGGTGAAGGAAAAGGCATTTGACGCAAACAACGATATTATTGAAAAAAAATATGTGAACCTGAAAATAGTCACGGACGAGCGCATCGTCGACGGACACTATTACGCTTCCGCCTTCAAGCTTTACAAGACTCTGATCCAGCACCCGGAAAGGCTGGAATTCCCGCCGGATAAAATTGAAACCGACATTGATTGATTGTGAAAATCCCGCAGGACGCCCTGTTGCCTGAAAATGCAGCAGGGCGTCCCACGGGCCAGTCGACGCCTAGTTCAGAAAAGACACCTGTATCGTTTCAAAAGTTCTCTCGGCGGGCAGAATTCCGTCTCTCGGCCTGAAAAATGCCTTCAGCTCTCCGGTCGCAGGAATGAATATGATGCCCTCCGCAGCACCTATCATATTGTTGCCCCAGTAAAGATCGCCCTCCGTATGAAGCCCCGGACCGTCATAATGGCTATAGGAAATCACGTCCTGAAGCTCCTGGGCATCCACTTTTTCACCTTTGGCCAGAAGCTCTCTCTTCAGCGACTCCCACCGGGTGGTATTATAGATGACCTGGG
>JAEZJL010000229.1 GCA_023415815.1 Bacillota bacterium
CGTCAAAAGTGCTGCCGTGCTTTCCATGATCGGCTCGCTGAAGTACTTTGACCTGATCTACGTCATGACCGAGGGCGGGCCCAACAACGCCTCGGACCTTATGGCGACCTACATGTACCGGACGGCCTTCCGCTATATGAAGCTCGGGTACGGCTCTACCGTAGCCTCCGCGATGTTTATCATAATAACGAGCTTTTCTCTGGTAGTCTTATTACTCATAAATAGAAGGGTGGATGACTAGTATGGCAAAAGGCAAATTCAAACCCGTTTTTCTGGCGATCATACCCGCAGCCGCCCTGTGGCTGTTCATATGCCTGGCTCCGTTTTATTTCATGCTGACGACCTCCCTGAAGAGCCTGGGGGACTATTCGACGGCGGGCTTTTTCAAGTTCCCGAAGGCGCTGATTTTCAACAACTACCTCAAGGTACTGTCCGGTGAATTCTACCGATATTTCCTCAACAGCATCTTTGTCGTGGCGATATCCCTTTTCATACTGCTGGTGATCAGCTCGTTTGCGGCATACCCGTTTTCAAGGTTCCACTTTAAGCTCAACAAGCCGCTTTTCTTCTTTGTCGTGGCGTGTATGGCGCTGCCGATCCATGTAACGCTGATACCGATATACCTGCTTACCAAGAATATAGGCATTTATGATAATATTTTCGCGCTCATTGGACCTTATATAGCCTTCAACCTGCCCATATCCGTGTTCATACTCACCGGCTTCATGCGGGGAATCCCCCTTGAGCTGGAGGAAGCGGCGGAAATAGACGGCTGCGGTAAGTTCCGCACCTTCTTTTCAATAATGCTCCCTATGGCTAAATCGGGTGTAGCCACGGTCGCCATCTTTGACAGCATCACCATGTGGAACGAGTTCAGCTTTGTGCTCGTCCTGACGCAGTCGGTCAAAAGCCGCACCCTGCCGCTGTCAATCTGGGATTATCAGGGGCAGTACACCTCCAACGTCCCGATGATCCTGACCGTGCTGGTGCTCTCGGTCATACCGATGATCATCGCATTCATCATCGGCCAGGATAAGCTCATCAAGGGCATGATCGCGGGCGCGATCAAGGGATGACGGAATTGGTTCCGTAAATCTTAAGCAAGCTTGATACTATGTATAGATGTAAATATCTTAAATCAGGAGGATTTAATCATGCAGGATTTTAATTTTTGCAGCCCGACGGAATTCGTCTTCGGCAGGAACGTCGAGAACAAGGTCGGAGAATACTTGGAAAAGTATGGCGCAACCAAAGTATTTGTACATTATGGCATGGCCAGCGTTAAAAAAAGCGGGCTTCTTGACAGGGTGTTCGCCTCGATAAAGGCCGCAGGACTGAGCTATGTGGAGCTTGGAGGCGTGCAGCCCAATCCGGTGCTGTCGATGGTCCGCAAGGGCATCGAACTCTGCAGGGCGGAAAAGGTGGATTTTCTTCTTTCCGTCGGCGGCGGAAGCGTTATCGACAGCATGAAGGCCATAGGGGTAGGCCTCACCTATGAGGGCGATGTCTGGGATTTCTTTGAGGGCAAGGTTCCGGCGCCGTCAAAGCCCCTCCCCAACGGCGTTATCCTTACCATTCCCGCAGCAGGCAGCGAGGGCTCCAAATCAATGGTCATCACAAACGAGGACGGACTGCTGAAGCGCGGCTTTGACTGCGAAGCCAGCCGGCCGGTCTTCTCCCTGCTCAACCCTGAGCTCAACTATACGCTTCCCCCTTACCAGACGGCAAGCGGAGCGGCCGACATGATCGCCCACATACTCGAGCGTTATTTCACCAATTCCCGCTCTGTGGATCTGACCGACCGTCTGTGCGAATCCCTGCTGCGCACCATTATGAAGGCGGCCTCGACGGCTGTCAGAGAGCCGGAAAATTACGAAGCCCGCGCAGACCTTATGTGGGCCTCGACGGTGGCGCACAACGACTTGCTGTCCTGCGGGCGCACCGGCGACTGGAGCTCGCACAATCTCGAGCACGAGCTTTCCGCGCTGTACGGCGTTACGCATGGGGCGGGGCTTGCGGTGGTATTCCCCGCATGGATGAAGTACGTATTAAAGCATGACGTACCGCGCTTCTGCCAGTTTGCAGGCCGGGTCTTCGACGTAGAGATGGACCACTTCGATCCGGAAAAGACTGCGCTTGAGGGCATCGCACGCTTTGAGAGCTTCCTGTCCTCAATCGGTATGCCCATAAGGCTTAAGGATTTGGGAATCAATGACGACCGCTTCGACGAGATGGCCGGAAAGGTCACAAGGGGAGGCGCCTCAAAATCGGGCAGCTTCGTCCAGCTCGACAGGAACGCCTGCAAGGAAATTTACAAGCTGATGGTCTAAAACCGGAGCCGCCCTCCGGGGCGGCCGTAAAAAATAAACGGTTTTTTGCAATGCAAAACAGGGCTGCAGTGGATGATTGGACTACTGCAGCCCTGTTATTGATATCTTCGGATATAAATCTTCAATTAATCCTGCGTCTCTATTCCTCGGGACCGAATTCCTCTTCCATGTGTGCCTGGAACTCTTCAAAAACAGAGTCAAGCTCGTCCTCATCCTCGACCGTTACGAAGGAATCCTCGCCGTCATCGCCGTGTTCGACCTTCAGTATGACGACTTCCTCCTCGTCCTGCTCCTCGGGCTCCTCTTCGCTGTATGGCGCAAGGACCACATACTCGTTCCCGTTCATTTCAATCGTATCAATGTGTTCAAACTCCACTTCTTCTCCGTTTTCATCCACAAGCACGACAATATCGTCCCTTTCTTCGTCCATAAAAATACCTCCGTTATATTTGATACCAGTAAACATATACTATGCAAATTCTGTAATTCACGGATATTAATTATATCACAATGTTAATATATTTCCCAACATTTATTTTGAAACACGTCTTTTTTACTTACTGATGCTGTCAAGATATCCCTGCAGAATGAAAACCGCGGCAATCTGGTCCACCACCAGCTTCTTCCTTGAGGTTTTGACGCCGACCTCGTGCAT
>JAEZJL010000244.1 GCA_023415815.1 Bacillota bacterium
GTATTTCTGGCGATCATGCCTATAAGCGTGCTCTTACCTACGCCGCTGCCCGCAAAAATACCGACCCTCTGGCCCTTGCCGACGGTAAGCAGTCCGTCGATGGCTTTTATGCCGAGGACCATGGGCTCGGTTATTCTTTTTCTGTTCATCGGATGCGGAGGCTTGTTGATAATAGGATAATACTGCTCGGGCTTCAGCGGGCCCTTGTCGTCGATGGGGTTTCCCATCCCGTCTATGACGCGTCCGACAAGGCCGGCTCCAACTCCGACCCTGAGTACGCCGTTTGATGATGTCACAAGATTTCCGGGGCCTATGCCCGTCATTTCTCCGAGCGGCATAAGCAGGACCCTGTTTTCCTTAAAGCCCACAACCTCTGCGTTGATGGTCTTTTTACCCCTTGAGGCCCGTATTGTGCAAAGCTCTCCGATGTCAACCTCGGGGCCGTCGGACTCGATGGTTAGCCCCACGACCTTTGAGACCCTTCCGTAATACTCGGTATAATCTTTTTCGCTCAGAGTGTCCATGTATTTATGAAGGTCGATATGCACGCTTGCATGCCCCCGTCTTTTCATTGGTAGGAAAATCTATGCCCTGCCTTCAAGGATTTCCCTGAAGTCCTCCTCTATCTTTTGCAGCCTGGTCCCGACGCCTGCGTCGACGCTTCCAAAGGGCGTATCGACTATGCAGGCTCCCGGCTCGAGCGAAAAATCCTGCTTTACGGCAACATCCGCGGAGCACGGGATTATTTCCTTGAACCTGTCTCCGTTCTCCTCTATGTATTCATAATCCTCAGGAGCGACCTTCAGGACCACGTCGTTTTTGTTGGAACACATGTCAATAGCCTGCCTTGCCAGATGTATGACGGTATCAGGGCTGGTGGCCAGCTCATTCCCTATCACCTTTCTGGCGACCTCGTTAACAAGCGCGATTATCTCCGTTTCCATACCGGCAAGCACCTGGTCGTGTTCCTCCCTGGCGCTGTCCCTGATGCTATCGGCTTCACAGATTATGCCCTCGTATTGCTCCTTTGCGGACTGGTTGCCCTCGTCGTAGCCCTTCTGCCAGGCTTCTTCAAAGATTGCCTTTTTGCTGTTCCCGGCCTCTGCCACGGCTTCCTCAATAATTCTCGCGGCCTCATATTCCGCTTCCTTTATGATCAGCGCCGCTTCCTCCCTGGCTTTTTCGAGGATGACCTCGCGGCTTTCGACCTCTTCCTTTTCAAGGCTTATCCGGAGCTCTTCTTCAGCCTCCTCCGCAAGGGCCTGAAGATTTACGGGAATCTTTATCTGATACGGCCTGCCGTATGTCACCTGGTTATTCTTGAAAACCTTGTTATACAATTATCTCATCGCCTCCGCCCCTGGAAATGACTATTTCACCGGCGTCCTCAAGCTTTCTGATAATATTGACTATCTTCTGCTGCGCTTCTTCAACGTCCTTAAGCCTTACAGGGCCCATAAACTCTATATCTTCCTTTATCATTTCGGCAAGACGCTTGGACATATTTGAGAATATGGTCTTCTGGACTTCGTCCGTCGCGCCCTTCAAGGCAATGGCAAGCTGGTTGTTTTCCACGTCCCTCAGGAACCTCTGTATTGAACGGTTGTCCAGAGAGAGTATGTCTTCGAACACGAACATCCTCTTTCTGATTTCTTCGGCAAGGTCGGTGTCCTCGATTTCCAGAGTCTCCATAATGTATTTCTCGGTGCCGCGGTCTACACTGTTCAGTATGTTGACGATAGCCTGCACGCCGCCTGCCGCTGTAAAGTCCTCTGTGACAAGCGAGGACAGGTTCTTCTCCAGTATGCGTTCGACTTCTTTTATAACTTCGGGCGAGGTACGGTCCATAACAGCAATACGCCTTGCGACGTCCGCCTGCTTGTCCTGGGGCAGTGCCGCCAGTACTACCGACGCCTGTTGGGGCTTGAGGTACGCAAGTATCAGCGCTATCGTCTGCGGATGCTCCTTCTGTATGAAGTTGAGCAGCTGCGAAGGGTCGGCCTTGCGGACGAATTCGAAGGGGCGCACCTGGAGCGACACCGTCAGCTTGTTTATAACGTCAAGCGCCTTCTGGGTGCCCAGGGCTTTCTCGAGTATTTCCTTTGCATACCCGATACCGCCTTCCGCTATGTATTCCTGCGCAAGGCATATCTGGTAGAATTCCTCCATTACCTTTTCCTTCTCTTCCGGGGATACCGTCCGGATATTTGCAATCTCAAGCGTCAGCTGTTCTATTTCATCTTCCTTGAGATGCTTGAAAATCTCCGCGGATTTCTCAGGTCCTATGGAAATAAGCAGCATAGCGGCTTTTTCCCGTCCGGAGCGTTCGGTTTTCAACATAGACGACCTTGCCATGAATAATCAACCTCTCTTAGCCGTCCCACTCATCTGAGAGCCAGTTCCTTAAGAGCTGGGCCACGGCATCCGGTTTTTGCTTTACAAATTTGTCTATCTGCTTCTTTATCTCGGACCTCTCTTCGAGCTCGATTTCAGGCAAAGGCTCGCTGGACTCCGGCACTATGAACTTTGGACCTCCTGCCGCCGCCATTGCCTGCGCGGTTTCCAGCTCGGGCTCCTTCTTTCTCCTCGGCATTCCCAATATGATCATGCCGATGATAAGGAACAGCATCAGGGCAAAGAAGCCGTAGTCGTTCACCGCCTGCCTTATTACCTCGTTCACTGTCTTTTGTATTACTTCAGGCTGCGCCATCTTAAGCTTGTTTACGGAGATATTGGCGACCGGTATTCCGGTAGCCGTACTTGCCGCCTGCTTTACTTGCCCGATAAAATCGTCGGTTATCCTGGAATCGTCCGTCACTTTTTTTCCGTACCACAGCGAAATTGCAAGGCTGGACTCTTCGGGCAAAAGCTTCCCCGTGGCCTTTTCTTGCTCTCTGAGGGTTTCATCGTAGCCGTAATTCGTCTCGTTTTCCTTGTTCGAATATTCCGAATTGCCTTCGCCGCCGATGACATATGAAGGGGACTGCGCTGTTCCTGGGTTCGAGGTCTGTCCCGGCTCCCCTGTCACACCGACGTTCTTCACTGCCTCTTCCTTCGTCTTGCTGCTTATAGGCGCTCCGCTTTCCATTCCCTGAGGATTGGTTATCGATTTTATCTGCGCCTTGTCCTTGTCGAAGTCGAGCGATACGTTTGCTACCACCCGAAGGGTGTCGAAATTGTCGTACTGGCCTACGCCGAAATAATTCAATACCTTCTGCTCAAGCTCACTCTCTCTCTTGAGCCGCATTTCCTCCTGGCTGTTGGCTGTATTTACGGAATCATCCTGTATATTTGCATTGAGAATGTTGGCATTTTCGTCTACAACCGTCACGTCTTTAGGATCAAGCCTTTCCACGCTCCTCGAGACAAGCATCACTATACCCTCTACCTGCTTGTCCGTAAGCTTTTGCTTGGGTTTTACGATGACTATTGCGGTAGGCTTAGGCTGTTCCTGCCCTTCATTGGCAAAAATGGAATATTCGGGAGTTGTGAGGGTGACCTCGGCATTTTCAATATTTTCAAGCATCTTTATCTTTGCCACAAGATCGGAAACCTGCTGCTCCTTCCAAATTTGCTTCTTATCGCTTTCGGTTTTTGTTATGTCTATCATGGAAATGGCGTCCTGGAAGGTCATGCCTTCCTTGGGGTAGCCCTGCTGGGCAAGAAGTATCTGAGCCTTGTTGTTGTCCTTAGCGTTTATGGTTATGCTTGTGCCGTCATCCTCGGCGGAATTCCATATATTGCTGTCATTGAGAATTGTGACCATTTCGCCGATCTGCTTTTTGTCCTCGCTGGAAAAAAGCGTTACCAGGTTTGGCCTGCTGAGTACGAAAATGGAGATACCTATCGCCACCGCCACAACGGCTGAAGTTATGTAAAGACGGGTTTTTTGAGACTTTTCAAGACTTTTCCAGAATTCGGCCAATTGATTCCAATACCGTTTTAAAAATTCCGGCATGTTCTCACCCCTTAGTAAAGGTATTTATCATTTGTACCGCGGCGAGGCATTCCCGACATCCTCCATGATTTTCGCCGCAGCATCGGCTTACTTCCCTGTTAAATCTGCATGCGCATAATTTCGTTATACGCATCCAGAATCTTTGTCCGTATCTGCATTGTAAACTGCAGCGCTATATCGGCCTTTTCGGCGGCTATCTGCACCTGATGTATGTTGTCGGTCCTTCCGGCTGCAAAATCATCGGCTATTTTATCCGCGTCCAGGAGCAGCTGGTTGGTGTTGTTTAGCGCCTCGTTCAGATATTCCGAAAAAGGTATTTTAGTATTGTCCGCATTGCCGGCTTCCAGGGTTTCAAACAAGGATCTGCTCGGCGCAAGTGAATTTACGCTTCCTATTCCGCTTATTGCCATAATTACCTCCCGGCATTATTACTTCCCTATTTCAAGGGCCTTCATCGCCATGCTCTTGGCCGTGTTTATAGAAGTGACGTTTGCCTCATATGCCCTTGTCGCGGAAATCATGTTCACCATTTCGGTGACAATGTCGACATTGGGCATCTGCACATAGCCGTCGGCGTCTGCGTCCGGATTCCCGGGATCATACACCCTTTTGAAGGGCGTGGCGTCCTCTACTATTTTCGCTACTCTGACGCCTTTTCCACCGAGCCTTTCCCTGCTGCTGGCCGAAAGGTAATCCGAAAAAGGGGCGTCCAGGGACTTCTCCTCAAAAATCACCGCTTTTCTGCGGTACGGCGTGCCGTTTTCAGTCCTGGTAGTATTGGCATTTGCTATATTCTGTGAGATCGTATCCATCCTGAGCCTCTGGGCGGTCAGCGCCGAGGCTCCTATGTCGAGAGCTCCGAAATAACCCATGGACTATTTCCTCCCTTCGCTGATGACGGACTTGAGTCTTTTGTAGCCTGTGTTCAGGCTCTGGATAAGAGTATAATATTTTATGTCGTTCTTGGCCTGGGAAGCCATTTCACTTTCAATATCCACATTGTTGCCGTCCAGCCTGTAGCTGGTATCGGAATTGTCCTCGGTTACCTTGATACCGACCGAATCAATATCGTCCCCGCCTATCGGTATGTGCCTCCTGTCCGTCGTAAAGCCTTTGAAGCTGCCGCCGTCCATAGCGTCGTTCAAATACTCCTCGAAGGCAACCGTTTTCTTTTTGTAATTCGGAGTATCCCCGTTTGCAATATTCTGGGCAATAACCTCGTTCCGGAGCCACGCGGCATCAAGCGCCTTCTCAAGGACCCTGTAACCTCCGGTCAGCTTGTTGAACATACGGTTCCGCCTCCTTTTCTGCTGTGAAAGAACTGTAATTATATTATAATATATTTCGACAGTTTACCGTATTTTCCTTTATACTTACTTAATGTGTAATTGTAAATACATAAAATCCCATATTAATGATATAATCTTAGCATAATATGACGACAAATACAACAATATAAAGTGGCTTTGCGCAAAAAAAGCCAATATATTGTGTTATAATCAGGTTAAATTGCTTTAACATTAATTAATAAAAATAATTTTTATAATTCAGGAAGCATTTTTCTTATTTCAGCCAGCGCCGCATCTGCAACGGCGGTATATTTCTCTGTTTTTTTCCGTATTTTTATATCGGGGGCTGATATGATTCCGAAATTCACATTCATAGGCTGAAAGTTACCTGCGGAGCCGTATGATATGTAATTAGCCAGCGCGCCTGTTGCCGTTTTTGCCGCAAATCTGACCGGCTCCAGCCCCATACACTCCCTTGCGGCGTTTATGCCCGCAACCATCCCCGAGGAGGCGGATTCTATATAACCCTCCACGCCCGTAATCTGGCCTGCAAAATATATGCCCGGCCTTGATTTCAGCGAGTAAGTGCTGTCGAGCAGCCTGGGAGAATTTATATAGGTGTTTCTGTGCATTACTCCGAACCTGACAAATTCGGCGTTTTCAAGACCGGGTATCATACCGAACACGCGCTTCTGCTCAGGCCATTTCAGATGTGTCTGGAAGCCCACGATATTGTAAAGCGTCCCCTCCGTGTTGTCCTGGCGCAGCTGCACTACCGCATAGGGTTCCTTCCCCGTATGGGGATCGGCAAGGCCCACGGGCTTCAACGGTCCGAAGCGAAGGGTGTCTATGCCTCCGGCAGCCATACTCTCGACGGGCATGCAGCCGCTGAACAGAATCTGCTTTTCAAAAAGCTTGATGGGAACCGTTTCAGCCGTAATTATATTTTTATAAAAATTCTCGTATTGCTCCCTGTCCATGGGACAGTTGATATAATCGTCGCTTCCCTTTCCATACCGGGAAGCCTTGAAGGCCTTGCTCATATCTATGGAATCGAAGGTCACTATGGGCGCTGCGGCGTCGTAAAAGTACAGATAATCCTCGCCTAAAAGCTCTTTAAGGTATCCGGAGAAGGCTTCGGAGGTGAGAGGGCCTGTGGCCGCCACATTTATACCCTCTTCCGGGAGGCTTTCCGCCTCTCCGGGTATGACGGTGACATTCGGATGATTCCTGAGCGCTTCGGTAACGGAAGACGAGAACCGGGTCCTGTCGACCGCAAGCGCACCGCCTGCCGGTATCCTTGCAGCATCGGCGCACTTCATTATAAGCGAATCCATAAGGCGCATTTCCGCCTTCAGAAGCCCGACAGCGTTTTCGAGCCTGTCCGACCTGAGAGAATTGCTGCAGACAAGCTCGGCAAAGGTATCCATGACGTGCGCCGGAGAATGCTTCAGCGGCTTCATTTCGTAAAGCCTCACCCCGGCGCCCCGTTTGGCGGCCTGCCAGGCCGCCTCGCAGCCCGCCAGGCCCGCGCCTATGATATTGACATATTTATCCGGCATCTATGCTTCTTCCTGACTTTCTGTCCTGGCTGCTTCCTTAGTAAAATCACAGTTTTCGTTACTGCATTTCAGCTGCACCTTTTTGCCCGAATACTTTTTAACCAGGAAATTGCCGCATTTCGGGCAGTCTTCCTTAGCGGGCATATCCCAGGTCATAAAGCCGCAGGTCGGGTTGTTCTCGCAGCCGAGGTATCTTTTTCCCCTCCGTGTCTTCTTGAACAATACCTTTCCTCCGCATTTCGGGCAGGCGACTCCAGCCTCCTCAAGTATCGGACGTGCGTTCCTGCACTCGGGGAAGCCCGGGCAGGCCAGGAATTTCCCGAAGCGCCCGTTCTTGATGACCATGTTCCTTCCGCACTTTTCGCACAGAATATCGGTGACTTCATCCGGAATCTCTATATGGCCTATTTGCGATTCCGCCTGTTTGAGCGTATCTACAAACTGTCCGTAAAACTCTTTCATAAGGTCGACCCACTTTTTAGAACCTTCTTCGACGTCATCCAGTCTCTTTTCCATCTGCGCCGTAAACTGGACGTCCACTATATCCTTGAAATGGTTCTTCATCAGCTCGTTCACTATCCTGCCCAGCTCGGTGGGCAGCAGGAACTTCTTGTCCTTCTCGACATAATACCTTGCAAGTATGGTCGTTATGATGGGGGCATATGTGCTTGGCCTTCCTATGCCCTTTTCCTCAAGCACCCGCACAAGCGTGGCCTCCGTATACCTCAAAGGCGGCTGTGTGAAGTGCTGCTTCTCTTCAAGCTTTTTGAGGTCGAGCTGCTCCTTCTCATCCAGTTCGGGTATGGCAACCTCGCTGTCCTCGCTCTCCTCGTCCCTGCCCTCGGTATATACTGCAATGAAGCCCTGGAACTTGATTTTGGAGCCGTTTGCCTTAAACATATACTTTCCTGCCAAAATGTCGGCGGCTACCGTATCGTATACGGCGGACGCCATTTGGCTTGCCAGATACCTTCCCCAGATAAGCTTGTAAAGCTTGTACTGGTCGTTCGACAGTGACTCCTTTACTGCGTCCGGCTCCAGTGCTATATAGGTCGGACGTATAGCTTCATGGGCATCCTGCGACGCCGTTTTGTTTTTATATATCCTTACCTCTTCAGGCAGGTATTTTTCGCCGTACTTGCCGCCGATGAAGCTTCTGGCCTCCTGCTGGGCTTCTGCCGAAATCCTTGTCGAATCGGTACGTATATACGAAACAAGTCCTATTGCTCCATGGCCTTTGACCTCTATACCCTCGTAAAGCTGCTGTGCGACCATCATCGTCTTTCTTGTCGGAAAGCCGAGCCTCCTTGAGGCTTCCTGCTGCAGGGTGCTTGTGATGAAGGGGGGAGCCGGGGCCTTCTTTTTCTCGCTCTTTTTTACCTTCTGGACGATATATTTGCTGTTCTCAAGATCCCTGAGTATTCCGCTGACCTGCGCCCCGTCCTTCAGCTCTATCTTTTCCTCCTGGAGCCCGAAGAACTTGGCCTCAAAAGCCGGTCCCGCCTTTTTCTTCGAAAGCTTCGCCGTTATGGTCCAGTATTCCTCCGGTACGAATTTTTCTATTTCATCTTCCCTGTCGCATATGATCCTGGTCGCAACGGACTGCACCCTTCCTGCGCTAAGGCCCTTCCGTATCTTACGCCAGAGCAGCGGGCTTATCTTGTAGCCCACTATCCTGTCCAGCACCCTTCTGGCCTGCTGCGCGTCCACAAGGTTCATATCTATCTTTCTTGGGGCTTTTATAGCATTCTTTACGGCTGCCTTTGTGATTTCATTAAAGGTGATCCTGCACTTGTCGGTTTCATTTATATTGAGAAGGTTTGCCAGGTGCCATGAAATAGCCTCGCCCTCGCGGTCAGGGTCAGTCGCCAGGTAAACCTTGTCGGCGCTCTTTGCTTCCTTTTTCAGCTTGCTTATGACGTCGCCCTTGCCGCGTATGGTAATGTATTTGGGCTCAAAATCCTTATCGACGTCCACGCCGATCTGGCTCTTGGGCAAATCCCTTACATGCCCGACGGATGCGACAATCTTATAATCCTTGCCTAAAAACTTTCCTATTGTGTTAGCTTTGGCCGGGGATTCAACTATCACCAGGTTGTTAGCCATTCTATCCCTCCAGATATCTGTGCTCTAATCCCGCCCCCTCCGGCATTTTCCAGAGCAAGCAGGTAAAATCACTTTTTATATTACCACATTTGAAAATAAAATCTACTATATGAAATAAAAAAATTGCATTACAGACTCCTTCCTGCCTTTAATAAACAGCGTCCCCAACTTAATACATGCTTTATACTCATTCCGCAAGTCTGTAATATTTTCCGGGCAGCTGCTCGACAAAGCCGCTGAGCTCAAGCATTACAAGTATCGAACCGGCTGTCTGCACACTCAGTCCGCACTCGGATGCAATGGCGTCGATGTGGACAGGCCCGTCTATAAGCTTCGAGGCTATCGT
The DNA here is from genome assembly GCA_023415815.1 of Bacillota bacterium. GTDB lineage: Bacteria > Bacillota > Clostridia > Acetivibrionales > DTU013 > JAEZJL01. The sequence continues at coordinate 9,262 of JAEZJL010000244.1, forward strand.
CTTTTCGTCAGATGTGAAGCCATCCGTGGGGAACGGAGTCCTTGCCTTTTGAATATGAATACCTGAAGAGGCAGCAATATGCAATTCCTCCAGTATATCGCCCGTTTCGGTAACAATCCTGGCGCCCTCCCGGATGAGCCGGTTGGTGCCCTTGCTGGTGCTGCTGTTTATGTTTCCCGGCATCGCAAACACATCCCTTCCCTGTTCCAGAGCACAATATGCGGTTATAAGCGAGCCGCTCCTTTCACCGGCCTCTATTACGAGCACACCGCGGGAAATACCACTGATTATGCGGTTCCTGAACGGGAAATTAATCGGCAGCGGAGGAGTACCCGGTACATATTCGGAAATAATCGCTCCGTTTGAGAGGATTTGCTTCGCCAGCTCACGGTTTTCTTCTGGATATACC
>JAEZJL010000260.1 GCA_023415815.1 Bacillota bacterium
CTGCACGGTCGCCCACTGGAACCTAAAGGTGTTGTCACCTTAGTGAATGATTACTTGAGCCGCTTTGTGAGAGAGCCTCCGACCAGTGATTTCATCTGCATTATAGCCGTATGGTTGAGCTGAATCAAGCGCTCGCTCTGAGGCAAACCCTGCCGGATCAGCAGAGCATTGATACTCTCCATATTTGACAGCACGACCAGTTGCTCTAACTCGGCATAATCGCGAACGATAAATTGGAACTAATAATATACTAACTATGTCCAAATATAACAGACGGTTAAAATAATAAATATAAGGGCGCGGAACGGCTCTCATTCGACAGAGGAAGACATCCGGACGGCTGTGGCGGATTGCAACCCGAAAACGGAATTTACAAGGAAGGACTCCCGCATGCTAATGAAGAAGAAGCTTATCCCGGTATTTATTACATTGTCATTTATTTTTACTTGTGGATTTACAGATGCATCGCAGATTGCAAATTATGTCGCAGACGTATACTATCACTACAAAATGCCTTTTAACCAGAATCTGGACAAAGAAGTCGCTATTTCACAGAGGGACAGCGTAAGCATTACTGCACACGCCTCTTCTGATGAATATAAAGGAAGGCTGTGGATTTCGCAAAAACCGTTTCAGCCCTATCCAACGGAAGAGCAGCTGTTCGCCGAACCCTCCTGCACCGTCGAAATCAAGGGAATCAAGGCGGACTCTTATGAAAAGGGGCAAGAAGTAAGCTGGAAGGCAAACAATTGGGAATTTTATACTGCGGGACTTTTTAAACTGGATGGTATAAGGGTAGCTGAGGAAGTATTGGAGGCATTGAAAGACAAAGCTGATTTGATCCCGGGGGCGGTCAAGGGGAAACTGAGAGTCGTCCAGTTCGGCAATCCCATGTTTGTGACAATCAGCTGGACCTACGACGGTAAGATATGGTATGAGCTAAACGAAGGGAAAGGTTCTACGGAGCTGATGGTAAAAATGCTGGAGGCTGCGGCCAAAAACCGCAATCCGGCCATTTTGCTCAATGGAGAGCCTGTTCAAAATACGGCGGAGCTCCGGGACAACAGTCTTTTTCTTCCTCTACGGTCTGTATGTGAAGCTCTTGGGTTTAATGTGCAATGGTCGGAAAGGAACAATACGGCCACCGTTGCCAGGGGCGATAGAAATACCGTATTAAACCTCACAGTACCCTCAATAAATGTAGACGGTGGTGAGGTAAGCCTGGAGGGAAAATATATTGCAATAGACGGTAATACATACATGGAAGAAGGCTTTTTCTCCGACTATCTTGGAATACAGGTAAAATGGAATGAGGCAAACCGGATGGTGACGCTTCTGCCTGAGCCAATCTCCCCTCAATTTGCGGCTGCGGAAAACAGTCAGGATGTCAGAATGGAACAAAAAGCGCAGATTGTCGACATGATGGGAGGCGATATGGCGCATATAGACGGCATAAATGCTTATATGTATATGAAGGAGGATGACAGCGAGAATTTACACGGAGGTTATGGGGGAAAAGACGGCTTTTATGATCTGGGGACTATTGGGAGCATCGCAAATTCCGATAACGACCTGACCTGCGTCAAGGCTTTACAGCTTTACGGAAAAACTCTCATAAAATTTCAGGGGATATTTGGCAGTCATGTCCTGCAAACAAATTACTTTGCCATTGAAGATGGCATTCCCGAACCATTTCTTTCGGTAGACGGCCTGACGACTGAAATTGATGTCAACGGGGATGGGGAAAAAGAAATCGTAGCGGAACTTTCCGGGACAATCCCTTTGGTAAACATTTTCAAATGGGATGGACAATGTCCTTTGGTGAGCAGTGTGGATAAAGCCCTGGGTGCCGATTCTGTCGAGTTTAATCATGAAGACGGCAGCTTTCGTGCATATTATAAGGCAAATGCACAGGATAACCCCGATGGAATGGCCTATCAATATACCGGTAATGGACTGGAGCTTAAAAAAGCGGACAGGGACATAGGGGATATCCTGTCGGAGAATGTGATTGATTATGATGGCGATTCCGGCTATGAAAAAGTGATAGTCAGGATGACGGAAGGAAAACAATACGAAGATGAGGCGGCGGGGCCGTTTATGGGCTGGAACTGGCAGGGGAAGTTTGCAGTCCGGCTTGTAAATGCGGAGGGGAAAGTCCTGTCGGAAATGAGCCTAAACAAAATTTTTTACCCGGATGGGGCGGACATGATATTTAACAATACCTTTCTACTAAAGTTCAACGATTACAACAACGACGGCTCCCCGGACTTCGTCATAGGCCAATATGGATCAAGCAACGGAAACCTATACAGACTGTTTACCATCAAAAACGAAAAAATTGAGTTGCTGCCGGTAAAGAACGGTGAGAGAGGCGAGCTTTTCAGCAGCGGGGGAAGAAGCAGGTACACCAGGGAGTTTGATAAGTTTGCTAAGAGCGGAATTATCAACTGGTATTACAACAATGCGCTGGGAAAAAACATCCGTCAGAATTTTACGTGGGACGGCGCACAGTTTGTTGTAAAACCCGGCGGGGGGGAAGACGGTGCATCCGGGACTGAGAACGATTCCGGAGCAGACAATAAATAACTATATACGGGATTTTTGTAACTCAGTTTTGTATCAAGCGCCCGATCTCATAGGGTATGAAAAAACCACAAGGTTTTTGGCCTTGTGGTTTATCGTCTTTGGTGCGGACAACAGGACTTGAACCTGCACAGTCGCCCACTGGAACCTAAATCCAGCGCGTCTGCCAATTCCGCCATGTCCGCATGTTTGCAAAGTCCATTATAAAGCGGATTACAGCGGTTGTCAAGTTTCCATAAACAGCCACACGGATGGAGTTATGAATTAACTGAATATACAATCTTTTTATTGATACATCGTCTGGCAATTGTTATAGTAATATGAAAAGGGGTTTTTCAAGGAGCGTTTTCAATGGCCTTTCTATATGCGTTCATCATAGCCGTCCTGCTGCTGCTGATATACATGTACCTCGAAACCGGGTGGCTGAAGGTGGAATACGTCGATCAGTCAAAGAGCCGGAGCGGGCTGAAAATACTTCAGCTTTCCGACCTGCACGTGTATATGCTCGGGGTTGGGGCCGAAAAGGTCAGGAAGGTGGTCAAAGCCGAGGATCCGGATGTGATCATACTCACGGGCGACTATGTCAACGATCCGATGCACGCCTCCGCCTTTCTTGAATACCTGAGAAGCGTAACAAAGGGCTACAGGACGCTGCTCTGCCTGGGCAATCATGATTTCAGGGCCTTTAAAGGAAACCGGATGGGACTGGACAACTTTATAAAAGAAATCGAGGCGCTTCAGGTAGAGGTGCTGCACAACCGGTCGGTTGTGGTTGAAAAGGGTTCCTCGAAGTACAATTTTATCGGGATAGAGGACCTGCGGGAGGGCCGGCCCGACATAGGAAAGGCCCTTAAGAATACCCTGCCGGATATCCCCAGGATCGCCTTCACACACAATCCGGACCTGGCGCTGCATATACCCGGCAAGATCGTCGATTACCTGTTTTGCGGCCACTTCCACGGCGGTCAGATATGGATGCCCTGGAACCTGGAGTTCTTTCTGCTGCGGAAGGACGAGCTCTGCAAAATGGGTCTGCGCCGGGGCCTGCACAGGGTAAACGACATGAAGGTGTACATCAGCAGAGGCCTGGGCAACGTCGTCGTGCCCCTTCGCTTCCTGTCCCGGCCGGAGATAACGGTCGTATACCTCAACTGACCGCAAGCTTGCAGCCCGGGTATTCACAGAGTTTTATTGCACCGGCTCACCGCCAACGGCATTCCGGCTTTTCTCTATGTGCTTCTTCTCTGCATGTCCTTGGCAATCTGCTCGCGGTATTCCGTCGGCGTGAAGCCCGTAAGCCTGCTGAACATCTTGCTGAAGTGCTTTGCATCGTTGTAGCCCGTTTTTTCGGCGATTTCATAGATTTTAAGCGTCGGGTCCTGAAGAAATTTCTTTGCCGCAGCCGCCCTTTCCTTCAAAACAAAGTCCTTGAAATTCTCTCCGGTTTTTTCCTTGAACAGGATGCTGAGATAGATGGGGCTGACATTGACCTTCTGCGCCGCCGACTGCAGGGT
>JAEZJL010000270.1 GCA_023415815.1 Bacillota bacterium
ACCATAATTATACCATATTCCATACAAAAAATCACCTCAAAACCTAGATATCATGAGGGCTTTGAGGTGATTTTACATTTATTGTTTTTCACACAGTCTGCCGTCCCCGCTTGCTCCCCCAAATATATATCACTGCCTTTGCTTTCGATAATCCAGGGGGGCTATGCCGGTAAACCTTTTGAAAACCTTGCTGAAGTAATAGGGGTCGTTGATTCCGACCGTAAAGCCTATCTCCGCAATGCTCAGCGAAGTGTGCTCCAGCAGCTCCCTGGACTTGCTGATCCTCACCCTGTTCAGGTAATTGATGATCGTGTAGCTGGTAAGCTTTTTAAACAGCCGGTTCAAATGGTCGTAGTTGGTGTTGAATTCATTCTGGATGGAGATTCTTGTCAAATCTTTATTGAAATTGCTTTGGATGAAATTCTGGAGGGCCTCGACCTTGAGGAAGGCTCTTGAAAACGAGGTTTGGAGCTTCTCAACCTCGGTGGCCAGGAACTCCTTCGACAGCGAGACAAAAAACTGCAGCAGCCTGGCCGCAAAGACAACCCTGTAGTGGAGGTCTTTCTTGTTGTAATCCTCCAGGGCGTCCCTGAGGAAAAACAGGAAATGCGAAAAAACGCTCTTATCCTTGATACTGTAACATTTGGGCAGATGGCAGCAGGAATTGCTGTATTCAAAAAAGCCGTTGGGGTTGCTGCTCAGGGACTCGGTGCGCTTTGCCAGCATTTCCTGGATGATCTCGTCCAGGGATTTTCTTTCCAGCTTGTTTCCCGGCGGATATTTGAAATGGATGTAATAGTAATCGCAGGGGGCCTTTTCATAGCCTGTATGCATAAGGTTGGGCTCAAGCACGATCACGTCCCCCTTTTTTAAGGAATACTGTCTGCCGTCCTCTTCCATATAAAGCTCCCCGTCCTGTATGAAATATATCAAATGCTCGGAGGTGGTCCTTTTAAAGTGCATCCAGGGCTCTTTATACGACACGAAGCCGAAATTGGTTATCGTGGGAAGCACATCGAGATTCAAACTGACTACCATTTTCAAAGCACCTCGAAAGTCGAAAAATTACATCTGGAAGTCTATACAATACATTCCAATTAATTATAGCATTATGTATAATTTATTCAACACCCGGAGTTTTTCATCCTATGAAATATCATGGAAGGAAGTCGATTTTTTATGAAAAAGATTCGGATGGGCGTGATCGGCACGGGCGGTATCTCCAGAGTCCACATCGAAGGTACAGTCGCTAGTCCCGACGCGGAGCTTGCGGCGCTTTGCGATATAAGAGAGGAGGCTCTGAACGCCAGGGGAGACTTATACGGAGTAGATAAAGCGCGCCGCTTTATCCGCTACCGCGACCTGATCGAATGTCCGGAGATCGACGCCGTGGCTGTATGCACGTCAAACGACGCCCACTACGAGATTGCAAAGTGCGCGATCCTGAACAGGAAGCCCTTCCTGCTTGAGAAGCCCGCAACCCTGGATTACGGCCAATCCCTTGAGCTTGAGAGGCTTGCCCTGGAATACGGCGTCCCGAACATGATCGCGTTTTCCTACCGCTTCAAGTCGGCGGCAAGATACGCAAGAGAGCTTGTCAGAAAAGGCGCTCTCGGCAAAATACTTCACGTTTACGGCCAGTATTTCCAGGCCTGGGCCATCGGTGAGGAGCTCCCGCTGGTCTGGAGGTTCAGGAAGGCCAAGGCCGGCTCCGGAACTCTCGGCGACCTGGGCTCACACCTGATTGACCTTGGAAGATTCATGGTCGGCGAATATAAAGCCGTCTGCGGAGATGCCGGTACCTTTGTGACCAGGAGAAAGCTCGAAGGCTCGGAGGAATACGGGGACGTTGACGTGGACGACTACTGCCATGTGCTTGCGCGGATGGATGGAGGCGTCGGCGCGGTCTTTTCGGTTACCAGGGATGCGTATGCCAGGGGCAATTACCAGCGCATCGAGATATACGGCACCCAAGGCGCGCTTGTATACAAGCTGGACGAGGAAGGCACCCATGAGGATGTCCTTGAGATATGTATCGGAGAGGTATACGCCAAGTCGAGGAAATTTCACAGGGTGCAGATCCCCGAAAGCTGCAGGGCGGATCAGACGCAGTCCTTTTTCAACATAGTGAACGGCAGGGGCGACGGCCTTCCCGCCGATATCACCGACGGAAGAATAAATCAGATGATTCTCGATTCCATCATCAAATCATTTGAAACCGGACAATGGATAAAATTAAAGGAGGAAAATTAAAATGGGCAGGCAGATCAATGTCACGGTATGGAATGAATACAGGCACGAAAAGGAAATGGAAAAAGTCGCGGAGATTTATCCCGAGGGAATACATCATGCGATCGCCGGATACCTTAAGGGCAAGGATTTCACCGTGAGGACCGCAACTCTGGACGAGCCCGAGCACGGCCTGAGCGACGAAGTGCTGGAGGCGACGGACGTCCTCATATGGTGGGGGCATATCGCCCATCAGGAGGTCCGGGACGACATTGTGGAAAAGATACACAAGCGCGTGCTGGACGGCATGGGCATCATTGTGCTCCATTCAGGACATGCGTCCAAAATATTCGCAAAGCTGTGCGGTACGAACAGCGGCAGGCTGAAATGGCGTGAAATAGGCGAAAAGGAAAGGCTGTGGGTCATCGAGCCCGGTCATCCCATCGCGGACGGTATCGGCGAGTATATAGAAATACCGCATGAGGAGATGTACGGGGAGCGCTTCGACATACCCGCCCCCGACAGCCTTGTATTCATAAGCTGGTTCCAGGGCGGAGAGGTCTTCCGCAGCGGATGCTGCTATTACAGGGGAGCGGGAAAGGTATTCTATTTCCGTCCCGGTCACGAAACCTTCCCGGTGTACCATCAGCCGGAAATACTCAAGGTAATCGAGAACGCCGTCCGCTGGTCCGCCCCCGTTGCAACGCCCGAATATGTATTCGGTAACGTGCAGCCCCTTGAAAAGGTGGACGTATACGAAGGGTAATGGCCAGGAGTATCCGGCTGAATTACCAAAAAAATAAGGCTGCCGTTAAGTTAACAAAACAACTTAACGGCGGCCTTATATAATATTGTTATGCGCCGGTCAAGGCTGAATTGCGACCTTTGTACCGACCTTCACATAATCGTAGAAATCCTGCACGTCCTTGTTGGTCAGCCCTGCACACCCGAAGGTCCAGTTCGTTCCGAGCGCGGAAGTGCTCCCGCCGTGGATTCCCACTCCGCCGCCGAGGGCGGTATTCTGCGGAGGCGTCTGCCCTTTATTTATAGCGTCGACAATCGAATTATACGTGGTCTTGTTTATAAGCCCGCTGTTAAGACCGCGCTGGGCGTCCTCGATATTCGGATAGCTCAGCCTCATCCATCGGGTGCCGAGATACTCGTCGGCCGGACTCAGCACAAGCTTCTGGGTGATATAGAAGCTGCCCTCCGGGGTTTTGTGGTCGCCGGAAACCTTCTTGTCGCCCGGCCCGCTGTCTCCGAGCTCGACATGGTACGCCTTCAGCGGAGTGTTGCCGTTGTACACGGTCAAAAGCTTGTCGGACTTGTCGACAAACAGGCGTATCTGCAGCTGGCTTGCCGCCAGACCCCTGCCGGCGATGATGTCCTTCAGGGCCATTTTCTGGCTGGACGCCTGGGTTATCGGTATATTCAGGGTTTTCCCCGCAATTATCATATCCTGGCTCAGCCCGTTTGCAGCCTTAAGGCTGGCGATCGTTATGCCGTAAGCCTTTGATATCTTATACAGCGAGTCTCCGGACTGTATCACATACTTTGCGTAAGGCTGTGCGGTGCTTGCCGCATATGCGGCATTCTGTCCGAAGCCAAGGCCCGCGGCAGAAGATGCAAGCATCAATGCCAATGCGGCTATCCCGCAGATCACTGCTCTCTTTATTTTTATCAGCATATATTTTGCCCCCTCTCCCCTCACTTGTTTCTATATAATACCGTTCCAAGGGACCTTCCCCGGAACGGCCACGCTATTGTAACACATACGCATATGCCGGGGCCAATGCAATTTGTGGGATTTGAGGAAATGGGGGCAGGTATAAGATAACGGAATCATGGATGTGAAATTAGCGGAACCACAACGGCTATTATTACGACAAATATTACCCATTATTGACACAATATGCACCAAATAATATAATGATAAAGGAATCCCATATACATTATAAAATGTAACCTATTACTTTAATGATATATAAAAATATCTAGTTCAGTTATTCAAATGGTTATATAGATAGATATACAGACGTAGCTTAAAATGTAATATTATATTTGATGTACTCTGAAAATATAAAGCAAGGAAATTGGTAGCTTATATAATAGCATACTCTAATAAAAGAGGAGGCCAATTTTGAGAAAATTTTACAAATTGATACTTAAATTTCTAATAAGCATATTCTTTATTACTACTATATTTTCACAAAATATTTTCGCCTTACCAAATAATAAGTTAGATGATAGTCATTTTACTGGTCAGTTCAATAAACTAGATGATTTGGAAGAAGAACTAGCAGATAATATAATATCTACTAGTCCGCCAGCAATAGACTATAATATTTATACCAGTCCATCAGCTTTAAACTACGGTATAGATACTGTAAATCCGTCCGGTGATGTATTAAGTTTAAAGGTAATTAACAGTGATAGCAGTACACAGAATTATTATAGCTATATAAAAATCTCGAATTTTCAGTATACCTTACAGGCGGGAGATTATATAGAATACGATGTAAAATTGTTGAACCCAGTTTATCATGCCGGTATGATGGAAATCCAGACGACGGATGGTAACGTATTAAGAGATAAAAATTGGGTAGATCAAAACAATATGGATGGTACTTTGGGAGATATCTCACAAAAAGCTGACAACATATGGTATCACAGGAAATTGAGTGTTCCGGGTACAGTAGTTGGCAAGACGGTAGACCATTGGGATTTGGTAGGAGAAAATGATATACCAGGCCAGATATATACTGCTTTATATGACAATATAGTTGTAACTGATGGGTATGGTAATGAAAAGGAAGTAGTATTCAAATCATCAGGAGATAATAATATAAATGCTGTAGATTTTCAAATTAATGTCACATC
>JAEZJL010000281.1 GCA_023415815.1 Bacillota bacterium
TATACGCTTCGCCGCAGAATATTTATATTTCCTTTGCCGACTATGAAAGCTACAGCATATTCAGAGGGAAATCCGTAGAGCTTTCTCCAAGAAACTACAATACGATTGTGTATAAATTCGCCCTGGAAAACGGAAACGCCAGGTACAGGAATAAGGGCTCGGTCCCCGGCTCCATACTCAACCAGTTCTCAATGGACGAGGATAAAGGCTTTTTCCGCATTGCAACCACGGTGGGCGAGACCTGGGGCCAGGACGGGTCGCCCTCAAAGAACAATGTCTATGTGCTGGACGAAACCATGAGCATTGCCGGAAAGGTGGAAAATATTGCGCCGGGCGAGGATATATATTCCGTCAGGTTTGCAGGGGACAGGGGCTATGTAGTGACCTTCAGGAAGATGGACCCTCTGTTTGTGCTGGACTTGAAGGACCACGCTTCGCCGCGGATACTGGGGTCGCTGAAGATACCGGGCTACAGCGATTATTTGCAGCCCTATGACGAAGATCATATCATCGGCATCGGAAAGGAAACGGCGGAGGTCAAGGGGCAGACCTATTATCAGGGCATGAAAATGGCGATGTTCGATATAACGGATGTGACAAAGCCGGTTTGCAAATACGCGGTCGTTATCGGGGACAGGGGCACCGATTCGGAGCTTCTCAGTAATCACAAGGCCCTGCTGTTTTCCAGGAGCAAAGGACTCATGGCGTTTCCTGTGGAGCTGTATGAAGCGGCGGATAAGGACAAACCGGGGGCGCAGCCTTCCGATGCGATGCGCAGCGGCGTCTTCACCTTCCAGGGGGCGTACGTCTACCAGGTGAGCCCGGATACGGGCTTCAAGCTCAAGGGGAGGATCACCCACCTTACGGAGCAGGATTACCTGAAAGCCGGGGACTACTGGCGCAAAAGCGGAAGGGATATCGACAGGATACTTTATATCGGCGATATGCTGTATACGCTCTCACAGGAGGAAATAAGGGCAAACAGCCTGGATGACCTGAAAAAGGCAGGTTCGCTGGCCATCCCCTGAGCCTGAAATAAACCCCATTTAGAATAAAAAAGTCTACTTGCCATTGCCATGACCCGATGATAGTATGTACTTATTACAGACGAGCGAGGTTTTGGCTGAATGGGAATTTTCAGGAGGCTTAAAATCACATTAGGGAATCTGTCGGCCAATACCGTCCGCGAGCTTATAGCAATGGCGGTAATTCTGTGCCTCTCGATAGCCCTGAGCCTTCCGACGCTGAACGAGGATCTCAAACGGTACCACAGCCAGATGACTGAGGACGACGGTATACAGAACTCGGATGCCGAAGCTCAGGGCATGGATGCCGCCAGGCTGGATGAAGCGGCAGGCTACATGAATACGTTTGATACGGTGAGCTTTCTTGTTGTGCGCCATGGCAGGATCGTGCTGGAAAAATACTATTCGGGCGGCAGGTACGACACAACCAATGTGTATTCCGTTACCAAATCCTTTGTATCGGCGCTTACCGGCATCGCCATCCGCGACGGCCTGATAGGCGGTACGGACGATTCTCTTGAAAAATATTTTCCCACCTATTATAAAAGCATCTCAGATCCGGGGTGGAAGACTGTAAATATAGGCCACCTGCTGACCATGACGCAAGGCTTCATTGAGGAATCCGACGGCTGGACCTCGAGCGGGGACTGGGTGGGCTATGCCTTTGGGCTGCCGCTGAAGGACAAACCCGGCGAGAAGTTCAATTATGCCAACTGCGCGACTCATCTCCTTTCCGTTACAGTGGCGGATGCTGCAGGCACGGATATGCTTTCCTACGCAAATAAAAACCTGCTTGAGCCGCTTCATTTTAAAAATGCGACGTGGGCTACCGACTCCAGGGGCTACTATACAGGATATGCCAACATGTTCCTGCGCCCCAGGGACATGGCGAAGTTCGGCTGCCTCTACCTCAACGGAGGCGCATGGGAGGGGAAGCAGCTTGTCCCAAAGGAGTGGGTGGAGGATTCCACCCGAGTACAGTATGATTTTAACAAGGAAGAGGACAAGGGCTACGAAAACGGCTATGGCTACCTGTGGTGGATAAGCGGCGAGACAGGCTATCACATGTTTTCGGCAGTGGGCTACGGAGGGCAGTATATAGATGTCATACCCGCCCTGGACACGGTGGTCGTAATCACTTCCACGCCAAACAGGGGTATGAATATTGACGGCGCCCGCCATGTGCAGCTGCTCGAAAAATATATTATTCCTTCGATAAAGGATAAATGATTATGGAGGTTCATTATGGAGCTTTTTGAGGTTAAACGGCTGGCGGACAGGATAAAGGCGAATATTTCAAAGGTGCTTGTGGGCAAGGACGATATTGTCGAGCTTGTGCTCATGTCCTTCCTGTGCTCGGGCCATATATTGCTTGAGGACGTGCCGGGGGTGGGGAAGACCCTGCTGGCAAAATGCCTGGCGAAGTCGGTGGACTGCGGCTTTAAAAGGATCCAGTTCACGCCGGACCTTCTGCCCTCAGACCTGACCGGAATAAGCTTCTTCGATCAGAAGCAGGGCGAATTCATTTTCAGGCCGGGTCCGGTATTTACGAATATTCTGCTTGCGGACGAGATAAACAGGGCTACGCCCAGGACCCAATCGAGCCTGTTGGAGTGCATGGAGGAACGGCAGGTCACGGTGGACGGCGAGACAAGGCGTCTGGCGGAGCCCTTTTTCGTAATAGCCACTCAGAATCCGGTGGAGACCAGGGGCACCTTCCCCCTGCCCGAGGCGCAGCTGGACAGGTTTTTCATGAGGGTCAGGATGGGCTATCCCACGCCGCAGGAGGGCAAGGACATCCTCGACAGATTCAGGGCCTCCGACCCCTTCGGCGGGCTGGAATGTGCAGCAACGGCGGAGGAAGTGACGGACGCCGCGAAATCCTTTGTAAACGTCGCGGTCGGCGAAGCCGTCAAGGAATACATAATGAACATCATAGAGGCGACCAGGAAGAACGAGCGCATTTCCCTCGGCGTCAGTCCCAGGGGCGGACTTGCGCTGATGAGGGCCGCTCAGATGCGGGCTGTTTTCGACAGCCGCGACTTTGTACTCCCCGACGACGTCAAGCAGTCGGCGGCGCCGGTGCTGGCGCACAGGATCATCCTGAAAGGCCATGCCATAACCGGCGGCTCCCGGGATTCCGAAGCCGCCGTGGCGGATATATTGAAGAAGGTCCCCGTACCGACCGAAGAGGTTTGAGGTGTTTTGAATGGAGATAGTAGCTCTGGCTGTAATTTTTGCCGTCTCAATATGGTTTCAGATATGGCTGTTCGGAAGGCATGCGTTCACAAACCTGGAATACCGCTGTGAATTCAGCAGTCCCGAGGCGCACGAGGGCGACAGCCTGTACCTGGTCGAGACGGTATATAATAAAAAGCTGCTGCCCGTGCCCTGGCTGAAGGTGGATATCCACTCGTCGCGCTGGCTGGACTTCGCAGGCACCTGCTCGGTTGTGGCGCAGGACAGCCGGAGAGTCACCAGCAGCTTTATCTTAAAGGGCTACCAGAGGGTGACCAGGCGATGGAAGCTCAAGTGCCTGAAAAGAGGCGTCTTCACCACAGAAAACGTAACGCTTGTGAGCGGCGACCTGCTGAATTACAGGGTAGTCTCGGCACCTGCCAGAGTAGACGCCACCTTAACGGTATATCCGGAGATAATAGATCTTGAGGATGTCTTCGTACCTGTAAATTTTCTGCAGGGCGACCATATCGTAAGAAGATGGATCGTGGACGACCCGTTCATAAACGCGGGAGCGAGGGAATACACCGGCGCGGAGCCGCTGAACAGGGTCCACTGGCCTGCAACGGCGAAGGAAGGCCGGCTCATGGTGAGAAAGAACGATTTCACCTCCCAGATAGGACTTACAATACTGCTGAATATGCAGTCGAAGCTCTATGAATATACCGATATAGTATACAAGGATATTGCGGAGCTTGGAATAAAAGCCGCGGCAACCTTGCTGGACAGGGCTCTGAACTCCGGCATACCCGTCAGGCTGGGCTCGAACGGCTGCATCCTTGAAGAGCCGGAAAGCATGATCTTCACCGGCGAGGCTGCGGACAGGGAGCATATCGGCGGACTTTTGAGGATACTTGCCAAGCTTGCCATGAAGACAGTAAAGGATTTCGAGGTTTTTCTGGAGGGAAGCACGGGAGAGCTGGAAAACAGCGACATAGTCATAATAACACCGTACATGAGCCGCCGGATGTGCGAAAGGATAAGGCAGCTGCAGGATGCCTCGAACAATGTCGGGGTGATACTGCTGGACAGGGTCTTCGAGGAGGGTGCGCTGCCGGGGGACATAGAAATATATGCCTTAGCGGGAAAATGCCCTTCGGAAGGGGCGGACGGAAAGGCGGAGCATGAAGGAAGCATTTAGGGTAAGGCTGCTGAAGCTTCTGGCGCTTCTGGCGGTAAACATTTTCATATATTCCGCGGCCGTTGTCCTGAGAACCGTCTTTTTCAAGGACGACGGAGGCGCGGGCGCAATCGCTCTGTATGCCGCCTTCCTGCTGGCCGGGGTCTTGCTGGCGCGGCTTTTGCAGAATGAGGAGCTTCCGGTTTATGATAAAATAACCGGAATAGCCGCCGTCAAAATGTTCATGTTTACCTTCAACATCACCGAAAAGAAGCGCTTTGTCGCATCGGTTTTTATTTATATATCCCTCCTGCTGCCCGCTCTTACGGCGTATCTGATTTACGGGAGGAAGGGAATTTTAAGGGCCGCGTTTGAAATAATCCTTGCGCTCCTGCCGTATCTGAGCTCGGTTAAACACCGTTATTCCGGTTTTTCAAGAATAATGGACAATAAGAAGGGCATTGCGGGCTTCGTCACACTGGCCGTGACAATTGAGCTTGCGGCGCTGAGCGGCCCGGCGGTTCACCTGAGGCCTTACCTGTATGTTTTCGCTTATATATACATGCTGATATTCCTGATTCTTAAGAACCAGGAGGATATTGACGACAATATATACGACAAGAAGCACATAGAGAAGTCCATTTTACCGCGCAATCTGAGAAGCTTCAACGTACTGGCCGTGGTTGTGCTTTTTTCGGCCATACTTTTGTTGACCAATCTGAAATCCGCGGTTTTGTGGCTTATGGACATAGCGGGCAAAATAGCCGTTTTGCTGATAACGCTGCTCGTATGGCTGTCAACGGTCATCTTTCCCGCGGGTCAGGCGCCGGAAGAAGGGGGCATTCAGCCGTCTGCTCAGATTCTTTTACCGTATGCAGGCGGCAGTGCGCATCCGGTTTCGGAGTTTATATTCAATGTTTTAAAGTATTTTGTCCTGCTGTACCTCTCCTACAGGCTCGTTTTTTTCCTGATCCGGAGGCTGCCGTCGATTGCGGGCCGGCTCGCCGGACTACTGAGAAGGCTGCTTTCATGGGACAGGGACGCACGTTCGGGCGGAGAGAGCGACTATGACGACGAGACTGAGATTATCAAGCCTGAAAAGGAGAGCGGCAGAAGGCATAGAATGAAGAAGCTGCTCAGAAATGCGGGAAGGGAGCTCAAAACCCTGAGCGATCCCGTGGAGCGGATAAGGTTCATGTACGCCTCCATACTTGAAATGCTAGGAATTTACGGGATTACGACGGAAAAATCGGATACCACACTGGATATACTAAAGAAGGCTCTTGCAATACAGCGCATGGAAAAACCGCTATACAGGGTCACGGCCGTTTATAACGGAGTACGCTACGGCAGCCGGATTCCCGGACCGGATACGCTCTCGGAGACAGAGCTCCTGTACCGGGAAATCACGTCACTGCTTAAAAGTAAGGCCGGAGCCCGTCCGGACAGGGAATAGCTCTCCGGCCGGGGCGGTCAGAGCGGAAACGGATAATGCATGCGGAATGTTTCTTATCAAATGAAAAAGAGGTATCTTTTATGAGCAGGTATGCCGGACAGAGGTCCAAAAAGTCGGGGATGGCGCCGGGCACGCTGATGCATATAAGCCGGCACCGGACGGATACGGTGACCGCCTCGATCATTGAATATAATGAAGCGTACTTCAGCGAAAGGAAGCTGGACACGCCTTTCGATTATTCCGGGGCGGGCGGAGCCGGAAGCGTCAAATGGATAAACATCGACGGCCTGCACGACGCCGGAGTGCTTGAAAAGCTCGGGGAGGATTTCAAGCTGCACCCGCTTGTCCTGGAGGACATGCTGAATACCGAGCAGCGTCCGAAAATAGAAGACTACGGCGACTATATCTATATTGTGATAAAAAACCTCTACAATACCGGGGATGACGCCGCAATCGAGACTGAGCACCAGAGCATAATACTGGGGAGCGATTTTGTAATATCGGTAGGAGAGAAGGAAAACAACTTTTTCGATAATATCAAAGAGAGGCTCAAAAACGGCGGAAGGATGAGGAAGCTGGGCGCGGACTACCTTGCCTATTCGCTGCTTGACACCATCGTCGATTACTATTTCGACGTCCTGGAGACGCTGGGGGACCGGATAGAGGCGGCGGAGGAGCAGCTTGTGGCAAAGCCGCAGCCGGAGGTGCTCAGGAGCATTAACGGGCTTAAAAGGGAAATACTTTTCATCCACAGGTCCATATGGCCGCTCAGGGAGGTCGCGGGCCTGCTTGAGAGGGGCGATTCAAAGCTGATGAGGGAGTCGACCCGCGTGTATACCAGGGACCTGTACGACCATATCATACAGTCTCTCGACACTACCGAAATTTATCGAGATATACTTTCGGGGATGCTGGATATCTATCTTTCAAGCCTGAGCAACAAAATGAACGAGATAATGAAGGTGCTTACCATCATATCGACCCTTTTTATCCCGCTTACGTTTTTGGCAGGCCTGTACGGTATGAACTTCAGGTTCATGCCGGAGCTCGAATGGCGCTGGGGATATCCCGCCGTGCTGCTGGTGATGGTCGGCACCGCCGCGCTCATGCTCGCCTTCTTCAGGCGGAAGAAATGGCTGTAGGGAACGGCTGCCTAGCATGCCATATAAAACAATTGAAAAAGAAAAAGGTACAAGATATAATAAAGACTATTGCGAATATAACTATGTAGGCTTATCAAAATTATATGATTTCAGGCGGGGGATGCCTGATTTGCGAGGGGATGGTTAAATGCCGGAAATGAAAAAGATTATCAAGAAACAGGAGCTTCCGCTTTTGCCCTTGAGAGGTCTTACCGTTTTTCCATATATGATACTTACCTTTGACGTGGGAAGGGAAAAATCCATCAAGGCTCTTGATGAAGCCATGATCAACAACCAGCTCATATTCCTTGTCACGCAGAAGGATGCGAAAAACGACGAGCCTGAGGAAGAGGACATATACAGGGTTGGGACAATATCCAGGGTGAAGCAGCTCCTCAGGCTTCCCGGAGACACCATCCGGGTTCTGGTCGAGGGCGCGAGCAGGGCGGAGATATCCGAGCTGATCCAGACAGAGCCGTTTTTTATAGCAGGCGTGACAGAAAAGATAATAGCAATGGACGAGAGCCGCAAGGTGGAGTTTGAAGCCCTGAAGAGAAGAGTCCTGAGCACCTTCGACGAGTACGTGAAGCTCAGCGGAAAGGTATCCTCCGACACCGTTATGTCGGTGATGTCGATCGAAGACATCGGTCAGCTTTCGGATGTCATAACTTCGAATATATTTCTCAAGGTAGAGCAGAAGCAGGAGATAATGAACGAATTCCATCCGGTTTCCAGGATGGAGAAGCTGCTTGAAATACTCATGCGTGAGATAGAAATTCTGGAAGTGGAAAAAAACATCAACGCCAGGGTCCGCAAGCAGATAGACAAAATGCAGAAGGAATACTACCTGCGCGAACAGATAAAGGCCATACAGACCGAGCTCGGCGAGAAGGAAGGGGTCACGGGCGAGGTCGAGGAATACAGGGAGAAGCTTGAAAAGGCAAATCTTCCCGAAGAGGCCGAGAAAAAGGTCCTGAAGGAGCTGGACCGCCTTATGAAGATGCCCTCGGGCTCCGCGGAGGGCTCGGTTATAAGGACCTACCTCGACTGGATATTCGACCTCCCGTGGAACACAAAGACGGAAGAGGTCATTGATCTTAAAAGGGCTGAGGAGATTCTTGAAGAGGACCATTACGGGCTTGAAAAGGTGAAGGAAAGAATCATCGAGTACCTCGCCATAAGGAAGCTCCGCAACAACCTCAAGGGGCCTATTTTGTGCCTTGTGGGACCGCCCGGCGTAGGCAAGACCTCCATAGCGAAGTCCATTGCAAGGGCTCTCAACAGGAACTATGTCAGGATGTCGCTCGGCGGCGTGAGGGACGAGGCTGAAATCCGCGGGCACCGAAGGACCTATGTCGGCTCAATGCCCGGCAGGATCATCGCCGCGCTCAAGCAGGCAGGCTCGAACAATCCGCTGATATTGCTGGATGAGATAGACAAAATGAGCAACGATTTCAGGGGCGACCCTGCGTCGGCGATGCTGGAGGTACTGGACGGCGAGCAGAATTTTGCCTTCAGGGACCACTATCTTGAGCTGGCCTTCGACCTGTCAGACGTGCTGTTCCTCACCACGGCCAACAACCTGGACACCATACCCAGGCCGTTGCTGGACAGGATGGAGCTCATAGCCATTTCCGGCTATACGGAGGAGGAAAAGGTCAATATTGCCCTGAAATACCTTGTGAGCAAGCAAATCGAGGCCCACGGTCTTCAGAAAAAGAATCTGAGGATAAACGAGGAAGCCGTCAGAGGAGTAATAAATTTCTACACGCGGGAAGCAGGCGTCAGGAACCTGGAGCGTGAAATCGCGGCTATTTGCAGGAAGGCTGCCAGAAATCTGGTGTCTTCGGGCAAAAAATCCGTAACGGTGACCTCCTCCGGTCTTGACAAATACCTTGGGACAAAGAAGTTCAGATACGACAAGGCCAACGAAAAGGACGAGACCGGAATAGCCACCGGTCTGGCCTGGACGCCGGTGGGCGGCGAAACGCTGAGCATAGAAGTGAACCTGATGGACGGCAACGGCAAGCTGGAGCTGACCGGACACCTCGGAGAGGTCATGAAGGAGTCCGCAAGGGCGGCAATGAGCTTCATACGCTCCAGGGTCGAGCTGCTTAAAATAGATAAAGAGTTCTATAACAAGTTTGACATCCACATCCATGTACCGGAGGGCGCAATACCCAAAGACGGGCCTTCCGCGGGCATAACCCTCGCAACGGCCATGGTCTCCGCGCTGACCGGCATGCCGGTGAAGCGGAATGTCGCCATGACAGGCGAAATAACCCTGAGGGGAAGGGTGCTTCCCATCGGCGGGCTGAAGGAAAAAGTGCTTGCGGCTCACAGGGCCCATATCGATACGATAATAGTTCCTGTGGACAACAGGAAGGACATTGACGATATCCCTGAGAACGTAAGGAAGAAGCTGAAATTCGTCTTCGCTTCAAATATGGACACCGTACTGAGTACGGC
>JAEZJL010000286.1 GCA_023415815.1 Bacillota bacterium
ATATTGCAAATATGGTTGACGACGTCGTCAGACTGCCGGAGGAGGACGAAATTCTCTTCACCCTGCTCAACATTTTGCCTTCACAGCTTATCCCCTATTTCTCCTCGGTATTTACGGGAACTCTTAATCCCGATACGCAAAGAAGCAACGTGCCGAGATATGCAAAGGCATGGGCTAAATTATTCCCTCCCGGAACACACTAATAGTTGATTCATAAGCAAGCAGTTCATTTTAAAGGTTATGGAGCGGACGCTATGAAAAGCAAAAAAAAGATTTCTCTTCTCGGGCCGCTGAACACAGACGTGATGGTGATCGGCGATTCGCCCGGAGACTGGAGGACAAACCAGAACTGGGAAGCGCCTGCCGCGATCTCCGTTGTCGCAGCCGGGTCTGCGGGCTATACGGTGCAAAATTTTGCGAAGCTGGGCAATGCCGCAAAAATAGTTGCCAACCTCAGCGACGACAGCATGGGTACCATCGTACTGGATATGCTGAAAAAGAACGGCGTGGATACGAGCGGCATAAGGATCCTGAAGGGCAAAAGGACAGCGGCGGCGGTGTACTGGCTCATGTGCGGCAGCAGGAAAAGACCCCTTGCGTACATGCACGCCGATTATCTGCCATGGCCCAATGATTTGACGCCTCAGGAAGAAGAATTTCTTTTGGACTGCGATCTTTTGCACTGCGGCGGATACCTCCACTACTCCTCCATGTTCAGGGGCGCGACTACGGAGCTGTACAAAAAAGCCAGGGAGAAGGGAATTCTCACCTCTATCGACACGCAGTTCCCTACGGAGAGCATAAGAACGCCGTGGCTCCTTGAAATCGAGGATATCCTTCCTTTCACGGATGTGTTGATTGCAGACGAGAGGGAGGGCATGAGCATTGCCGGGACAGATACGATAGAAAAAGCGATGGAAGCCATTTTAAAGACCGGGATTGGATTGCTTGTTTTAAAAATGGGCGTTAACGGCTCGTGGATTTGTACAAATGAAAAAAGGATCTACCAGCCTGCGGTCGATGTGGGGCCGCTTGTGGATTCCATCGGAGCGGGAGACGCATACGGAGCGGCTTTTCTGACGGCCC
Source organism: Bacillota bacterium (assembly GCA_023415815.1). Taxonomy (GTDB): domain Bacteria; phylum Bacillota; class Clostridia; order Acetivibrionales; family DTU013; genus JAEZJL01. Next base: position 1,087 of record JAEZJL010000286.1, read on the forward strand.
TGCTGGACGGCTGGGAGCTTGAGAAATGCGCGCTGTTCGCAGCGACGGCAGCGGCTTTTACGGTCACCTGTGCCGGCGGAGTTGCGGGCATACCGGATAGAGAAACGGCAGAAAGCTATATGAAGGATCATTTCAAAAAATAATAGCGGAGGCGTAATTATGAAAAAGAATTTGTTAAAGGGTATTTCATTGTTTATTTTGTTGACAGTCGTTGCCTCTTTCATTTTTACAGGTTGTGCCGCAAAGTCCCCGGCTGGCCCGCAGGGCGGGGCGGCGACCGCTGACGGCGAAAAGACTCAGCCCGCCAAGACCTATAAAATAGGGGTATGTGCGGCGGACCTTTCAAATCCCTATTTTATCAAAATCGTCAACGGCATTAAGGAAAGGGCCGGCGAGCTCGGCGGATTCGAAATCCTCGTCGACGACCCGAAGCAGGATGTGGCAAAGCAGGTCGCGGCCGTTGAGAACTTCATCTCCCAGGACGTTGACGCTATTGTTATGATCGCTTTCGAGCCCAATTCCATCGAGTCATATTTAAAGGATGCGAGGGAGAAGGGCATAAAGATCCTGGCCCAGTCCACAAAGCTCGAGAACAGCGACGTATTCGTATCCGCGCGTGAAGAGGATATGGGCTATGCCCTCGGAAAGGCAGCCGGCCAGTTCATCAAGGACAAGCTCAACGGCTCGGCCGAGGTTGCCATTCTGAACTATCCCGATATACCCCAGATCATTGAAAGGGAAAACGGAATCAAAAAGGGCATACTGGAGGTCAGCCCCGATGCAAAGGTAGTGGCCACGCAGAAGGCGGGCACGACCGACCAGGGCCTCAAGGCCGCTGAAATCATTCTGCAGGCCAATCCCAACGTCAAGGTGTTCTGCGGCATTAACGACGCCGGCGCCCTTGGCGCGCTGAATGCGGTCGAAGCCGCCAAAAAGGGCGGGGACGACGTCTTTATCGGCGGCGTTGACGCCATCGACCAGGCCCTTGAGAAGATTTCCGAGGGAGGCCTGTACAGAGCCACCATCGACACCGACCCGTTAAATAACGGCAGAATGGACGTGGACCTGGTTAAAAAGCTTTTGGACGGCGAAAAGGTTGACCCTGTATACAATGTCGAGGTCAAAACCGTAACAAAGGATAATATCAAGAAATAATGGGTATTCATTGAAATATACGTATCATCGGGTTTTGCGGGGAGGACCTTTGGGATTCGGACTTTATAGATGCAGCTCAACCAACGGTACTCCCCGTGCCTTATGAAGCTTTAATCGCAGAAGCGGTATCTCCTTATAAATCGGAGGGCGTGGCAATGTACGGCGACTACATTTTAGAGATGAGGGGCATAACCAAAACATATCCGGGCGTCGTTGCCCTGGATAACGCCTGCCTGGAGCTCAAGGCCGGAGAGGTCCACGCGATCGCCGGTGAAAACGGCGCCGGAAAGTCGACGCTTATCAAAGTACTTTCGGGCGCGGTCATACCGGACAGCGGGACGATCCTATACGAAGGCGCCGAATATGCTTCACTGACGCCTATCCAGTCGATCGCGCTGGGTATAAGCGTCATTTACCAGGAGCTGAACCTGATTCCGTATCTGAGCGTGGCGGAAAATATTTTTCTGGGAAGCGAAAAGACCGGAAGGCTCTTCCTGGATGACGGTAAAATGCGGGAAGCGACAATAGGTCTACTGGATTCGATCGGGGTCAGATTGGACCCCAATGACCGTGTAAAGGATTTGCCCGTGGCCTATCAGCAATTGGTAGAGGTTGCAAAGGCCGTTTCCCATAATGCAAAGGTTCTGGTCATGGACGAGCCGACCTCCCCTCTCTCAAACAGCGAGGTAGAGACTTTATTCCTGCTGATTGACCGGTTGAAGAAAAAAGGCGTATCAATCATTTATATCTCACACAGGATGGAAGAGATTTTCAGGATCTGCGACAGAGTAACCGTTATGAGGGACGGGCAGTATGTAGCCACCCTGGAGGTTGAAAAATCGGACAGAAAACAGCTGATAAGACTTATGGTGGGAAGAGAGCTTTCGGAAAAATATCCGCCCGCACTGGTAGAGCCGGGTGAAGCGGTGTTAAGCGTAAAAGGGCTGTACACCCGGAATATCAGCAATATCAGCTTTGAGCTGTACAGGGGCGAAATCCTGGGGCTTGCCGGGCTTGTGGGGGCCGGCCGGACAGAAATAGCAAAAGCGCTTTTCGGCGCAGATAGGGTAACGGAAGGCTCGGTTGCCTTAAATGGAGAAAATGTGAGGATTGGCTCTCCAAGCGAGGCCATCGGGAAGGGCATCGGCCTGATCCCGGAGGACAGGAAAAACGAGGGACTGGTTTTATCAATGCCCGTCAGGGGCAATATCTCGCTTGCCTGCCTCGACGTACTGACGAGATGCGGACTGCTTTCAGAAAAGCATGAAAAAAAGCTGGTCCAAAGGCATATCGGAGAGCTTTCGATCAAAGTGTCAGATTACGACGTCCTGGTAAAACAGCTAAGCGGGGGCAACCAGCAGAAGGTCGTGCTCTCCAAATGGCTTTCCACAGACTGCAGGGTGCTTATTTTTGACGAGCCCACCAGGGGTATAGATGTCAAAGCGAAGCTGGAGATCTATCAGCTCATGAGGAATCTTACCAAAAAGGGCATATCGATCATCATGATTTCATCGGATATGCCGGAGCTTTTGGGAATGTCCGACAGGATCCTGGTGGTCCATAATAAAACGATAAAGGCATGCCTGAAAAAGGGCGAGTTCTCGCAGGAAAAAATTCTGGATATAGCTTCAGGGGGTGTAGCTTGTGAATAGCGGCAGTTTAAAGAGAATGAAAAATGAAATCACCATGTTCGTGGTACTCGTGGCTCTGATCGCATTCTTTTCCTTAAGCGCGGACAAGTTCCTTACCGGGACAAATCTGATCAATGTCATGCGCCAGATTGCCATGATAGGAATTACATCGATAGGGATGACCTTTATAATTCTGACGGCGGGCATGGACCTTTCCGCAGGGTCCGTACTGGCGGTGTCCGGTATTATTACCGGAGTCGCCATGGTGAACTTCGGGATCAGTCCCCCGATTGCCATACTTATAGGCCTGCTCTCGGGCGTTTTAGTGGGGCTGATCAACGGACTGGTGATTGCTTACTTTAAAATTCCGCCTTTTGTCACCACCCTGGGTTCAATGCAGATCTTTAAAGGGGCCGCCTTTATCATAACCGGCGGGATGCCGGTATTCGGCTTTCCTAAGGCCTTCGGAGCCATCGGGAAAGGATATGTGTCCTTTATCCCCATCCCTGTTATCATTATGATCGTCCTGATGGCAGTGGGGTGGGTAGTGCTCAATAAGACCAAATACGGCAGGCATTTATACGCAATCGGGGGAAATATGGAGGCCGCGCGCCTGTCGGGCGTCAAGGTCAACAAGCAGATCATCCTAACCTATATCCTAGGAGGGCTGTTTGCCGCCGTCGCCGGCATCATCATGGCTGCGCGCGTGGACGCGGGCCAGCCCAATGTTGGGCTGGATTTCGGCCTTGACGTTATTACGGCCGTGGTTCTGGGCGGCGTGAGCATCATGGGCGGCGAGGGCAAGCTGACCGGCGTTATTATCGGCGTTCTGATCATGGGCGTCCTGGATAACGGGCTGATTATGATGAACGTTTACGAATACTACCAGTATGTTATTAAAGGACTTGTACTGCTTCTGGCTGTCGGATTCGACCAGTTCAACAAGTATAACCGCATCAGATCCAGGAAGGAGTTGAAGCAAGCATAAACGATGTTGTATAAATATGTAATTTTCGATGTGGACGGAACTCTGCTGGACACTAAAAGTCTTTATGTCGAAAGCCTCAGAAAAGCCTTGAAAAGCTATAGCGGCGGAGATTTTGCGGAGGAAGTGCTGGGCGCATCCTATGGCAAGCCGGGGTTATTCACATTAAAGAGCCTGGGCGTAGCCGAAGGGGATTTAGCCGGGGCGCATAAAAGCATGCTTTCCAATTACGAGGCGGCCTGGGATACCGTTAAGATTTTTCAGGGGATTGCCGAATTGCTTGATATGCTTAAAAGCAGCGGACATGTGCTTGCGGTCGCCACGTCCCGGTGTGACTTTGAAATGGACGCCGACAGGGCTTTCAAGCCCATTATGGGATTTTTCGATGCGATTGCCTGCTCGGAAAAAGACATGCCCCCGAAGCCCTGTCCCGATGTACTGGAAAAAGCTGCGAAGCTGCTTGGCATTGCCCCGGGACAGGCAGTTTATGTAGGCGACACCGACTATGACCGGATCGCGGCCGAGGCTGCGGGCATGGGCTTCCTCGGGGCCGGATGGGGCTTTGAAGAGGAAGAGCTGGCGGGCAAAGCATGGGAGATTATATGCAGAAAGCCCTCGGAGGTTCTGGCGGCAGTTTAGCAAAACTCCGGGCCGGCAGTGGCCGCAGGACACGATTATTATTAATTAAATATGTTGTAAAAAAGCTTTGGGTAAGGGGTGAATGTATTTTTTGCAGCGGGATAACAAGGTAATACAAGTGAAAAAATGATCCCGAATCCTTTTTCATTGTATATAAATATGGATTAATCCGTTTTTATGGTATAAAATTGGATTATGCTCATGGTAATTTGACCGGACGTCAAATATGCTGAGAGCATTTTACTATTTCCGCCCGCAGGCGGATACTGACCCTGCCGGCGGGAAATTATGATATCTGCGTTAATGGGGATTGACATGAACAATAAAGCAGCAAAGAGCAAAAGCACAATAAACAATAATATAAGCGACGAGAGGATAAGCTTCCTGGTTTCCGTAGCCAAAGCCTACTACGAACAAAACGCAACCCAGCAGGAAATAGCCGAAACCCTCAACATATCAAGGTCGCAGATTTCAAGGTATCTCGACGAGGCCAGGGAGCTGGGCGTTGTCCAGATCCATGTAATAACGCCGAACGACCGGAACATCCGGATGGAGAAAAGCTTCTACGAGGCCTTCCCGCATTTGAAAAATATTATCATCCTGCCTTTGCAAAACAGCAATATAGACGCCTGCAGGATTCTCATCGGCAGAATGACCGCCAACTATCTGCAGAGTATATTTAACAACAACACCAGGCTCGGAATCGGGGCGGGAAGGTCCGTGCGCTCCGCCGTAAACTGGCTGAAGCCCGTCGAATACGACGCCACGGTCGTTCAGATTGTGGGCAGCACGGGCTACCGGTCGCAGGAAGTCGACTATAACGAATTGGCAGGGGCGGCGGCAAAGAATCTGAATGTCCCGGTTTATTACCTGAATGCGCCCGCGATACTGGGCAAAAGCTCCGGAACCGCCGAGGAATTCATTTCAAAAAATTCGCTCCTTTCCGAGATCATTGCATTAAGCAAGCAGTGCAGCATTTACCTTCTGGGGATCGGCTCGGTTGCAAGCAATGAGATCTATGTGCGTTCGGGCCTTCTGGACAAAGAGGAGCTGGAGGACGCGGCCGGGAAAGGGGCTATCGGTAACATATGCGCCAACTTTTATAAGGTCGACGGAAGCCTGTACGAGACTCAGTTCGACAACCGCGTCATAGGCGTGAATCTGAACGATATAAAGCGCGCCGAATACAGAATCGGCGTTGCCGCCGGGGACGATAAGGTAATGCCAATCTTCGGGGCCTTAAACGGGGAATATATCAATGTCCTTGTTACCGATGAGGAAACAGCCAGAAAAGTGATCGACTTAAAAAAAGAAAAGCTATGAAGCCTTTCATACATTTTACGCAGCAAAAGGAGCTCTACGATATGCATCCATTAAAGCAATTGATTGAAGACAGGAAGAAGGGCTTGCCGCGCGGTATTTATTCGGCGTGCTCCGCAAGCCAATATGTAATCGAGGCCGTCCTTGAGAGGGCGCTGGAGAGCGGAACTGAGGCACTGATAGAGGCTACGGCCAATCAGGTCAACCAGTTCGGCGGCTACACCGGTATGAAGCCTGAAGATTTTGCGGCTTTTGTCAGAGGCATTGCCGAAAAATATGCTTTTCCGTCCGACAGGCTCATACTCGGCGGCGATCACCTCGGGCCGCTCACATGGCAGTCGGAACCTGAAGCATCCGCCATGGAGAAATCGGAGGAGCTCATAAGGCAATACGTCCTCGCCGGGTTTACAAAGATACACCTAGACACAAGCATGCGCCTGTCCGACGATGACAAATCTGCCCGGCTCTCCGATGAAAGGATTGCGGAGCGCACAATCCGGCTTGCCAGAAAGGCGGAGGAGAGCTATATTCAGCTCAGGTCCGTTCAGCCCGGCGCCCCACGCCCCGTATATATCATCGGCAGCGAGGTCCCTATTCCGGGAGGCGCGCAGGACGAGGAGGAAATGTGCATTACGAAGCCGGAGGATTTCAAGGGGACTGTAGAGTACTTCAAGTCAAAATTTGAGCAATCTGGCATCTCCGAAGCGTGGGACAATGTTATTGCGGTAGTGGTGCAGCCCGGAGTGGAGTTCGGAGACACGACGGTGCATGAATATGACAGGGCCGGGGCGCGAGAGCTTGTCAATGCGTTGAAGGACTACCCGGATTTGGTTTTTGAGGGACACTCCACCGATTACCAGACGCCTGAAAAGCTCCGGGAGATGGTGGAGGACGGCATAGCCATACTGAAGGTGGGG
>JAEZJL010000302.1 GCA_023415815.1 Bacillota bacterium
ACCCTGAGCAGGGCTTCCATTTTCATATCGTAATCGGGTTTGTCGTTGTTCTCGCTGTCCTTTTCGTGGTCGTCCAGCAGCTTCATATACTCTTTTGCCTTCATGAGGCTTTCCCTGAGTATGGCTGCGGTCGCCATCCTTGTCATGGGAGCCTGTCTTTTCTCGTGGTAGACGGTTTTAGGGTTTTCTCCGAAGGCGACCTTCATGGCGACGGGCTCTTTCAGCACCATCGCCTCGACGCTCCTGCCGTATGTCTTCAGCGCCGCAAACTGGCCGCCTATGACATTAGCGCTTCCCGGGCCGGTTACCACGACCGTGACTCCGTTTTCCCTGGCCTCGACAAAGGACCTGTCCGAGTGGTATATGCCGTCGATGGCCCTGAGCTGGGGAGTTACGGGGTCCGTCATCTCGTTGCCGTCCTCACCCTCAAAGCCGACGGAGTCCTCCCACATTCCCACATGGCAGTGCGCGTCTATAAATCCGGGGACGGCAAAGCCTCCGCCGGCGTCTACAGTATCGAAGCTGCCGCCCGCGCCCGCCAGTCTTTCGCCTTCCGCACAGTCACCGCCGAGCCCGATTATTTTTCCCTTGTCTGCCAGAATATATCCGTTATCATAATCCCTCCCGCTCATGGTCAGGATTCTCGCATTTTTTACAAGCAGCATATTTGCACTCCGCCCCCTTTAAATAATATCGGGGAAAATCGCATTCCCCACTTTTCGGAAGCCTGCCTCAGCAAGCCCCGCGAATGCAGAAGGGAACGGCATTATACCGTTCCCTGCTATCGTTTCTGTTGTTATCTCTTTGAGAACTGCGGCGCTTTTCTTGCCTTTTTGAGACCGTATTTCTTTCTTTCCTTCATTCTCGGGTCCCTTGTGAGGAAGCCGGCCTTTTTCAAAACCGCCCTGAATTCCTCGTCCGCCTTGAGCAGCGCCCTGGATATTCCGTGCCTTATCGCTCCGGCCTGTCCCGTGAAGCCGCCGCCTATGACCTTGCAAATCGCATCAAACTTGCCTGCCGTGTCGGTGAGTACCAAAGGCTGTTTAACGATGACCTTGAGGGTCTCGAGTCCGAAATAGTCGTCCAGGCTTCTATCGTTGATTATGACCTTTCCCTCACCGGGAACAAGTCTTACTCTTGCGATTGATTTCTTTCTTCTTCCTGTGCCGTAGTACTGAATCTTAGCCATTTTTATGCTCCTCCTTCCTCATTATACCTTGATTTCAAGAACTTCGGGCTGCTGCGCCTGGTGCTCGTGCTCGGAGCCTTTGTAGACCTTGAGCTTCCTGAACATCGCACGCCCGAGGCTGTTCTTCGGGAGCATACCCTTTACTGCAAGCTCAATAACCTTTTCAGGCTTTGCCGCTATCAGCTGCCTGTACAAAACTTCCTTCAGTCCGCCCGGCCATCCCGAATGATGTCTGTAAACCTTTTGGTCGAGCTTGTTGCCCGTAAGCAAAACCTTCCCGGCATTGAGCACTATCACATGGTCGCCGGTGTCGACATGGGGCGTAAAGGTGGGCTTGTTCTTGCCCCTGAGTATCTTGGCGACTTCGCTCGCTAGCCTTCCAAGGGGTTTGCCCTCTGCGTCCACCACATACCACTTTCTTTTAACTTCTTCGGCTTTTGCCATAAAAGTTTTCATGGATTAACTGTCCTCCTCAACTACTTTCCGCAATATATGTTTCGTTATTATTAAAGAAGGTAACGTTGTCAATTACCTTGCCTTTTTGACACTTTATCATTCTAATACAGCTCATATACGCATGTCAAGTATAAATTACCGATATTTTAATTTATCTCTCATTTTCTCACTATTCTTGCCTTTATATACCCATATCTCTCTGTTAATCGTCCGTCATTCCACTTTTTTTACGCAGGTTTTTTCAGACACAGCTCCTGTGCAGGCGTATACTACCATGAACGCGTACGGAGAAAAAACAATACAGGCGGGTAACAGAATGGGCATTGTAGTTAAATTCATACTAAAAAACATATACGAAAAGAAGTTCAGGACCTTTCTGATCATCATATCCATCATGCTCTCGACGGCGCTGTTTTTCGCTTCAAACGGGATGCAGGGCACCGTGGTGAAAATGTATACGGACAGAATGATGCAATATTATGGGGATTCGGATATCATCATACATTCAAATGAAAAGTCGCCTTCCTCATTCTTCAGCGCCAGCGGCCTCGAGGGCCACACTGGCCGGCTGGATTTTGCCGTGGGCCTGATACAGGGCTCCGCTACATACAAGCCTTCGCGCTCAAAGACAGTGAACCTTCAGCTGATGGCCGCCGGTCTTGACGAGCTGCAAAAGGTAAACCCTGTGCTGTTTTACAGCAGCTCAGCCCTTGAGCCCTTTGAAGGGAACAAGGTCATATTGAGTAAAAATACAGCCGACAAATACGGCTTGAAGGAAGGCGGCACGATCGCGCTCGACATCCGGGGGACCCCGGTCCGGTTCACCATTGCGGCGCTGGCCCAGCCGGGCGGCCTGTTCATGGACGAATCCCAATCGGTTTATGCAGTCATGCCCCTGGAGACCCTTGCCTCCATGTACGATGCCAAGGGCAGAGTGAGTCTGATCAGCATAAAAGTAAAGGACCCGGAGCAGAAGCAGGAGGTCATAAAGGAGCTCTCCGAGGTTTACAGGCGCTATACGGTCAGTGAGCCGTTTTCCGTCGAAGAGCTCACGCAGCAGGCCTCGGCGTATACGGGGCCCTTCATGCTGATGACCGTCATCGTTATGTTGATGAGCGTCTTCATTATATATACGTCCTTCAAGGTCGTGACCATGGAACGGCTCCCCGTAATAGGCACCTTCAGGAGCATAGGCGCCACCAGGAAAACCACCGATTCGGTGCTGCTGACGGAGAGCTTGATCTACGGAGTCATCGGCGGTATCCTGGGCTGCGTCGTCGGTCTCGGCATCCTGTATGTCATGTCCTATTTCTCCAGACCCGTGGGTGTCGCCGGCGTGCAGGCCACCGTGGCGTTTTCGCCGTGGCATATGGCTGCCGCCTTCCTGGTCGCGGTGGTGCTTTCCTTCATCAGCTGTATTCTTCCCATACTGAAAATATCGAAGATACCTGTCAGGGATATCGTGCTGAACGTTATGCAAAAGGCCGTTAAGAGAAGCTTCGTCAGGTTGGGGGCCGGCCTGGCCATGCTGGCGGCATCCATCATCCTACCTTATTTTGTACCGGCTTCCCTGGCCTTGCCGCTGGGCAGCCTTTGCATGCTGCTGTCGGTTGCGGCGGCCGTAATGCTGGTGCCCTTTATCACTTCCATCTTCGTCAAGGCCTTTGAAAGGCTTTATACCTTCATATTCGGGAATATAGGCGTACTGGCGGCTAAAAATCTCCGTGAGAACAGGAACATCCTCAATAACATATCCCTGCTGGCAATAGGGATATCGAGCCTGCTTATGATCAATACGATCAGCTCCAGCGTCGTCAAGGAAGTGGCGAACGTATACAGGACCGCGAATTTTGAAATCTGGATGGGCTACGTATGGCAGGGTGACAGAAACCTGGAGGGAATCCTGCACCAGGTGGAGGGAGTCACCGGCACCTACGGCAGCCACGGGGTGTACGATGTAGAGCTCGAAGGCCTCAACGGAGGCCGGATCATGTTCGTACAGGGCATTGATACGGCAAAATACAGGGACTACTGGGACACCGATTTTATCGGAGATGAAACTATGCTGTTCAATGAGCTGGACAAGGGCAGGAACTTGATATTGAGCGATACCCTTCAGGAGAAATACGGGCTTAAGGCCGGCGACACCCTGACGCTCAGACTGCGGCAAACCCCGAGGGAGTACAGGATCATCGGCTTTATGAATACCCTGATGTACAACGGCAGCATTGCCCTGATTTCCGAAAACAATATGAGGATGGATACCGGGGACAGGTTTTATCAGGAAATATACATAAAGACCTCGGGCGATCCGGCAAAGGTGGCAGAAGCCCTGGAAAAGCAGCTGGCGCAGAGGCCCCACAGCCTGACCACCGTCAGTCAGATGGAGATTGAGAACCGGAAGAGCAATGACAACCTGTTTGTCATATTAAAGGGCTTTTCCCTTATGACGCTTGTCATAGGCGTATTCGGAATACTCAACAATCTTATCATAAGCTTCATCGAGCGACGCCGTTCCCTGGCAATGCTCCGCTCGATCGGTATGAGCAGGCGGCAGACGCTTAGGATGATTTTTATAGAAGCGCTCTCCGGCGGGCTCGTCGGAGGCGCGGCGGGTGTGGGCGCGGGATATCTTCTGCTTCTGGGGATCCCCTCCGTGCTGAAGGCAATGGACCTGTCGGTCCCGCTGCATTTCCCCCTTGAAACGATCCCCGTATACCTGGCGGCAGGGATCCTTATAACTGTCGCGGCCTCGGTCAGCCCCGCGCTCAGGTCGTCCAGGATGAATATAGTCGAAGCCATAAAATATGAGTAGCAAGGGCTCTGCACAAGCCCTGAAGCAAACGGTCAAAAGGAGAAAAAGATGCCGGCGATAATCGAAACAATGAATCTGAACAAGAGCTACAAGCTGGGCTCAATGGATGTGGAGGTCCTGAAGGACATAAACCTTGAGATAAACCAGGGCGAATTCGTATCGGTCATGGGGCCCTCGGGCTCTGGAAAAAGCACCCTGCTGTACCTGATAGGAGGCCTGGACAGGCCCACCTCGGGTAAAATCAGGATCAAGGGCCGGGACCTGTCGGAGCTGGGCGACGGCGAGGAAAGCAAGCTCAGGAGAAGGGACGTAGGCTTTGTGTTTCAATTCTACAACCTGATTCCCAACCTCAACGTGGAAGAAAACATCATGCTCCCGATCCTGCTGGACGGCAAAAAGCTGAAGGATTACAGAAAGCAGCTGAACGACATACTCTCTATTGTCAGGCTTTCCGACAGAAGGCATCATACGCCGCGCGAGCTTTCGGGCGGCCAGCAGCAGAGGGTCGCCATAGCAAGAGCCCTGATAAACGAGCCCGACATCATCCTGGCCGACGAGCCCATCGGCAACCTGGACAGCAAAACGGGCCTTGAGGTGATGGAGCTGCTGTCGAAAATAAACAACGAAAAGGGCAAGACGATCATACAGGTGACCCATTCAAGGGAAGCTGCGGAATTTGGGAAGCGTACCATCAATGTGAGAGACGGAAAGGTGAGTGAAGCCATATGAAAAAATTTTTATTGCTGCTGCTGGCATCGGGCCTTCTTATAAGCACGGCAGCCTGCGGCGCGGAGGCTGCGGCGGCAAAGCAGTCCACGGCTGAGGCCGGGACTCAACAGGCGCAGTACATCGAGGCCTACGGTATAATAAAGTCTACGGATATCCGAAATATAAACCTTGAATTCCAGGCGCCCGTGGAGAGCATACACGTCAAGGAGGGTGAAAAGGTCAACAGCGGCCGGCAGCTTGTCACGCTGGACCTGTCGGGAGAGCTGTCCCAGCTTGAAAACAAGGAGCTCGAGCTTCAGGCTGCGCAGAATGAGATAGGGGGCAGCCTCTCTGCGGCGAACCCCGAGCTGAAGAAGCTCCAGAACGACCTCGCGAATGCGCGGGCAGTATATGAAAAGGATAACGCCCAGCTCACCTCGAAGCAGGCGCTTTACGACGCGGGAAGCATATCCCTGTCCGAGCTGGACGCCGTAAAAAGGCTGGTTGAAGCCGATAAGAAGGCCATCGAGGACATCAACTACGCCATAGCGAGTACAAAAAACAGCAAGGGTACTTTAAAGGACCAGAAAAGCGTACAGGCCGCCATGCTGGAATCCGACCTGAAGCTTATGAAGAACCGCCTTGGCAAGCCTTATATCAAGGGCTCAGACATCGTATCCGACATAAGCAACGGACTCGTCTGCGATATCGGCTATACCAAAGGAGATATTACGGATCCGCAGAGGAAGCTCCTGACCCTTATGAATCTCGACACCCTTATTGTGCAGGCGGATGTGCCGGAGGAGTTCATAAAAGGCGTTAAGACCGGCGCCGAGGCTGAGATCATCCCGACGGCCGACAAGTCGAGGCAGTACAAGGGCAAAGTGTCCTACATCTCCGGCAAGGCCTTCAACCGGAACGGCGAAACGCTTGTGCAGGTGAATATATCCATCGAAGGCGCGGATGACTTTCTGCGGCCGGACTACAACGTGGATGTGAAAATAAACGCGGAATGACGGACGACAATTTACAATTCTGTTACACCGTGTTTAGGGCGATGTGACAAAATGCCTGTATAATAAATGCCGACGGGTGGCTAGCTTCCCGGCCGGCATTTTTTGTCCGGCGGCGTTATTATCTTGCTAAAAGAAAGGCATAATAACAGGATGGACACGAAGAAAACCGTAAAAAAAGGTTCCAGGAAGCCCGGTGGTATCCTTATGATATCTGCCGGAGCGTTGTTTATCGCATATGTTTTGTTCGGCCTGTCGATGGGCTGGGGCCTGTATTTCGGGATGGAAATAATCCTCGCCGCAGGACTGCTCCTGCTGGTCTCCGGCATATTCAGGCTCCGCGGGAGAACCCTGCTGCCCGCCGGGAGGCTGGTACTGCTCCGGAAAATATTTTATTGCGGCCTGTTTCTTTTCCTGCTGCTTTTTGCGGTAGTCGAAGGCCTGATAATCGCAAGCGCCGTTACCTATGACGATAAAAAAGCCGATTATCTTCTGATACCGGGCGCAGCGCTCCTGGGCGACAGGCCGTCGCTGGAGCTGCTTTGCAGGCTTGACCGGGCCCTTGAATACCTGAAGGATTATCCCGGTGTGAAGGTAGTGGCTTCAGGCGGGCAGGGCCCCGGCGAGAGCATGGCCGAAGCCGACTATATGAAAGGCTATCTGATGGGGCATGGAGTGGATGAGGCCGGGATAATCGTGGAAAACAGGTCCACCAACACGTTCGAGAACATCAGCTTCAGCCGGAAGCTTATAAAAAGCCGGGACAGCCGGAAGGACATAAAGCTGGCCATCGCGACAAATGATTTCCATGAGTTCAGGTCAAAGCTGCTGGCCGCCCGTCTGGGCTTCACGGCTTACGGCGTCCCGGCAAGGACGCCGCTGTATATCATACCGAATCATTATATAAGGGAGTTCTTTGCGGTGATAAAGAGCGTGCTTTTCGACTGATCCGGAAGGAAGATTCATTTTCAGATATCATATCGCGATTTTCGCCTGGATTTTTTGCGGGTCGGCGTCCTTGCAGCTTCCTTCCATCACTATCCGCCCCTTGTCCATGACGTAAAAATCGTCTGCGACCTCCAGCACAAATTCAAGGTACTGCTCCACGATAAGCATGGTAACGTTTCCCTGCGCCTTCAGCTTCCGGATGACCCTCGCGATCTCCTGAATGATCGAAGGCTGTATGCCTTCCGTGGGCTCATCGAGCAAAAGCAGGCCGGGGCTTGAGGCTAGCGCTCTTGCGATAGCCAGCTGCTGCTGCTGGCCGCCGCTCAAATCGCCCCCTTTTCTTTTGAGCATGGTCCTGAGGACGGGGAACAGCTCATAAATGCTGTCGTCAAGGACAGCCCTCCGGTTTTTATTGTTTTCCAGCCCCAGGAGAAGGTTTTCGTATACCGTCAGCTGGGGGAATATGTCCCTTCCCTGCGGCACGTACCCGATACCCTGCAAAGCCCTGGTATAAGCGGGCATTTTTGTCATTTCCGTCCCATTGAGCGCAATGCTTCCTTCCGGCGTTTTTACCAGGCCCATGATGCTCTTCAGGAGCGTGGACTTTCCGACGCCGTTCCTTCCCAGAAGGCAGACGACCTTTCCGCCGCCTATTTTCATGTTGACGTCCTTCAGTATTATGCTTTCTCCGTAATAGGCGCTGAGCCCCCTCACCTCCAGCATCGCTATTCGCCCCCCCTGCCAAGATAGACCTCCACGACCTTCGGGTTCTTCTGGACGTCCTCCATATCCCCCTCGTCCAGCAGCATCCCCTCGTGCAGCACCGTGACGGTGCTCGCGCATTCCCTCACAAACTGCATATCGTGCTCCACCACTACGACGGAGCATTCTTTGGATATCTCCTTCAGGAGCTCTCCCGTTTTTTCCGTCTCATTCCGGCCCATCCCCGCCACAGGCTCGTCCAGAAGCATTATTTCGGGCTGCTGCACCAGGAGCATCCCGATTTCCAGCCACTGCTTCTCCCCGTGGGACAGAGCCGCGGGCGTGCGGTACCTTTTCTCATACAGGCCGATGGTCTGCAGCACGTATACGATCCTTTCCTTCTGCTCCTTATTAAGCTTTGAAAAAAGCGAGGAATAGATGGACCTCTTTTTTACCGCGGCGAGCTCCATGTTTTCATAAATCGTGATCCCCATAAACACCGACGGCACCTGAAATTTCCTGCCGATGCCCAGCTCTACGATCTCGTGCTCCGACATCCGCGTCACGTCGCTGCCGTCTTTGAAGACAATGCTTCCTTCCGCCGGCTTTACCCTGCCGCATATGGCGTCGAGCAAAGTGGTCTTGCCCGCGCCGTTGGGTCCGATAAAGAAATGGATGTCGTTTGAAGTGACCGACGTGCTGAGATTGTTGACCGCCTTAAAGCCGTTGAAGCTTACCGTCAACCCGTTGATGTCCAGTAC